>NZ_JAHREU010000001.1:0-153794 GCF_020883145.1 Microcoleus sp. CAWBG27 | reverse complement strand
AGGTTCGTAGTCAGGACTTCAGTCCTTCTTTTTGCGGACTAAAGTCCTCACTACAAACCTCACTTCCTGGTTTGTAGTCAGGACTTCAGTCCTTCTTTTTGCGGACTAAAGTCCTCACTACAAACCTCACTTCCTGGTTTGTAGTCAGGACTTCAGTCCTTCTTTTTGCGGACTAAAGTCCTCACTACAAACCTTAATCTGAGGTTCGTAGTCAGGACTTCAGTCCTTCTTTTTGCGGACTAAAGTCCTCACTACAAACCTTAATCTGAGGTTCGTAGTCAGGACTTCAGTCCTTCTTTTTGCGGACTAAAGTCCTCACTACAAACCTCACTGTTGATAGCTTATTTCTTCGTCCCCAAATTGTCAGCCGCCGCCACTAAATAATGAGCAACCTGCATCAAACCGTCGGAACTTTCTTGCAATCCACTGCACACTTTCGCCATCGAAGTATCTGCTTCTTCAAAAAACTTGTGCTGCGATGAAGTAGTTCTTTCCAAATATCCAACTAATTGATTGTTGCCCAACTCCAGCGCGCGATCGAACTGATTAGTCATGTTTTGATAGGCACTCTCAACCCGCCGCACTTGTTCTTGTTCCGCTTCCAAAGCTGCATTTAATTGATTCACCAAATTTGTATAGGTAGTTTGCAATCTTTCTCCTTCTGTATTGAACTGATTTGCCATTTTTTCATAAACGCTTTCTACCCGCAGCAATTCTTGTCCGGTTATCTTTGCTAATTCCTGCAACTGTGCCAAACGCTGGCTGGAATTCAAGCCTACAGAATTAGCAAACTGACTTACTTCTGCGGCTGTTGTCAAAATTTGGCTCATGCTTTGGTCAACTTGCTGCGACATCAATTTGCGTTTCTCTGATTCTTCTTGAAAAACTTTCTGCAAGCCGAGTACAACCTGTGCTAAACCTTTTTGCTGTTTGCCTAATGTTCCTTCTAATAAATTGTTTTGTTGGGTAAAAAATTGCTGGAGTGAGGCTTGATACGTTACCCGGAAGTTGTCTAATTCTTCCTGGACTGTGACGCGGGTGTTTTGCAGCATTGAGTCAACATTCTGCAAGCTACCTACCAGATTTTCTCGGGCTTTATCCATCAATCCAGAAGCTTCATCGCCTACTACTTTGAGAGTGTCAGACTGAGTTTGAAAGGCGGAGTGGGTGGCATTTAAAATATTTGTCATCCGGGTTTCGACACCTTGCAGCATTTCTCTTTCTTGTTCGGCTTGAGTGTGGAGAGATGCTTGCAAGTTATCTTGGATTCCTCTAAAGGTGTTGGCGGCTTCTTGGGCGCTTTCTTGAAAGGCTGTTCTTTGCGCTTTCATCCCTTCAATGCTTTCTCCAACTCCCGATCGTATTTCGGTGGCCATTTCTTGCAAAACGCTGTGGGTGTCGGTTTGAAACTGTCCTAAAATTTGCTGCAAGTTGTTGGCAAATTCTTGCAACTGTACTAATGTATCTTGCTGGAAAGTTTGAATTGTCAGGATTGATTGTGCTAAACTAGAAGATATTCCACCTAATTCGTTCTTCAGTTCTCTGACAGCTTCGGATGCTTCTTGAGTTGACTTGGCACTTTCATCCAACCGCCCGACTACGGGTTCAATTACTTCGTTTCGGAGACCTGAAAGTAGGTTGTTTAATATCTGTTCGCCTTGGTCTGCTTTAATCTGTTGGAGTACGGATAATTCTTGGCGAATATCTTGGAAAACTGGGGTCATTGCTAAACCGATTTGCTGTCCGATCGCCTGGGAGTTCACATTGCTTTGTGCCTCGACGATTTGACCAAATCCGGTTTTCATTGTCTCGATCGCAAGGGCGATCGCACTTTCAGCATCGCCACCGCTGGAATTGGCACGGGAAAACAGTTGTTCGGGGGTTTGTAATTTCGCGATTTTATCTAATTTGGCGCGCAAATTGGATTGATTCGCAACGCGCGCGCGATCGCCCCAAGCTAACACGATCGTAAATACGCTAGATGAACCCAAACCCATCAGAGAAGTGGAAAACGCTGTTTTCATCCCCTCCAGCAAGGTGCTAATCGAGGGTAGCAATTGTTTGGTATCTTCCAGCGAGCCCAAGTTAACATCTTGCAATCCGGTTTGAATGCCGTAAAATGTACCTAAAACCCCCAGGGCTACTAAGACGCTGGGCACAAACCGCCACTGACTCCGAGGTGCCGATCGCACTAAAATGGCCGGATACTGAAATAATAGAAAGCGGCCGGATTTTACCTGAGCCCTGTAAGCCTCGCCACCGGCGGTTATTTCCCCCGTCAAGTGTTCGCTAAACCAGTCTAGGAGAAGTTTCCAAGAGTCTGTTGCTGTTTCCGGTTGCTGTAGATCGATCGCCCCTGAGGTACCCTTTTCTAACTTCGAGCTCAAATAATTGACAGCCTCAAAAGTCGATCGGCTTTTGGCGCCCACATAACGCTGGTACTGCTTCACAGAAGTGTACTCGCCCCAAACAGCCGCGCACAGCAAAATTAGCGCCGCCCAGTGAAAAATGCTATTCTGCCAAATCACCCCAAAAACAGCAGTCAAATAATTAATCAATTGCATATTGACAACCCGTTCTGTTTGTGTATTTTACTCTAATCTTAATTCGCCGAAAAAACCAACCTTAACGTTTTAATATAACAGCTATCGCCCTCAAAAGTTGACAGTTGACAGTTGACAGTTGACAGTTTGATAGCGACCTCTACCTAGAAGGAACAGAATTAGATTAATGAATAGTCTGCTTTTAATTTCTCCCTCAAAGCAAGAGGCTTTCAACCAATTATTTCTGGCAAAAAAAACCTCGTTTAACCTTCTGATAATCGAGTTCATATGGCGCTTATAAAATGAGCTTAGTCAAGCGCGACCAATTCCCGATTACCAGACAGACCTCATCTAAATTAGTGAAGCTATATAGCGGTTCTCAAAAAAGTGAGGTATCCCCAATGCCCAATGCCCAATGCCCAATGCCCTGTTTGCCCAATTCCCAATGCCCAATGCCCAATTCCCAATTCCCATGAGTACCTCATCTTTTTGAGAAAGGCTATATCTCGCTTTATTTTATCAATTATGTCATCATAAATAAAGAATCAAGAGGTACGCAATGTCAGCAGAATCGCCAACCCGCAAAATAGTCGTAGTCGGCGCCGGATGGGCCGGTTTAGGAGCCACCTATCACCTAGCCCAACAAGGCTATGACGTAACTTTGTTAGAAGCAGGGCCTCAGCCAGGAGGCTTAGTTGCGGGGTGGAAAACCGCAGGCGGGCGTTCCGTAGAAGCAGGCATTCACGGCTTCTGGTATCCTTACAAAAATATCTTTTCATTAGTCAAGGAATTAGGACTCGATCCCTTCACGCCTTGGACTCGTTCTTGTCAGTATTCCCCCGCCGGATTGGAAGTTGAATCTCCCATTTTCCAGGACGAACCCAGACTTCCCACACCGTTAGGAACATTCCTGTACACGCGATTTAAAAGACTGCCATTAGTCGATCGGCTTTCAGCCTTACCATTACTCTACGCCGTCCTAGATTTCGACAACTCCGACGAAGCTTGGCAGCGGTACGATCGCGTTACAGCCCGCGAATTGTTCAAACAGTTTGGCGTATCTGCAAGGCTGTACCGCGATGCTTTTGAGCCGATGTTATTAGTAGGTTTATTTGCACCCGGAGAACAGTGTTCTGCGGCCGCAGCTTTGGGAATGCTGTATTATTTTATTTTAGCACATCAAGCAGATTTTGATGTAGTTTGGTGTCGCGGCACTGTCGGAGAAAAAATCTTTCGTCCGTGGGTAGAACGCCTAGAAAAAATCGGCGCCAAAGTATTGACAAAACGGCGAGTTACTGATGTCATAGTTGACAGCAACAATCAAGCCAAGGCAGTTGTCTGCGGCGACGAAACCTTCGATGCAGATGCAGTTATTTTTGCAGTTGGCGTCACGGGAATGCAAAAAATTATCAGCAGTAGCCCCGCTTTGCAAAGCCGCCAAGAGTTTCGGGACGTGATGAATTTGGGGGCTGTTGACGTGTTAGCTGTTCGCCTGTGGTTTGACAGAAAAATTGATATTCCGCTACCTTCCAATGCCTGTTTTGGATTTAGTTCGACTACGGGCTGGACATTTTTTGATTTGAATGCTTTGCACGACGAATTCCGCTCCGAACCGGGAACAGTTGTGGAAGCTGATTTTTATCATGCCAATCAATTAATTCCCCTGAAAGATGAGGAAATTGTTGCTCTTGTTCAGCGGGATTTGGCGACTTGTATTCCGGCTTTTCGGGAGGCTAAAGTAATCGACAGCAGCGCGATTCGTTTATCGCGCGCGGTGACGCATTTTGCACCGGGAAGTTATCAGTATTTGTTGCCTGCGGTCACAAGTTATGATAATGTATTTATGAGCGGCGATTGGGTTGTGACCCGTCACGGTTCTTGGTCGCAGGAAAAGGCTTATGTTACTGGTTTGGAGGCTGCAAATTTGGTAGTTTCGCGTTTCGGAATCGGCAAGAAAGCGACAATTATTCCGGTGGAGGCTGACGAACCACACATTCAAATCGGCAGACAGATTAATCAGTTTGCTCGCAGTTTGACTAAAGCTGTTATTCCCGATTTTTGGCTGCCATAATTATAGCCTTTCGAGCTCCCATATGAGGTACTCATGGGCATTGGGCAAACAGGGCATTGGCCAAACAGGGCATTGGGCATTGGGCATTGGGCATTGGGCATACCTCGCCACGCTTGAGAACCGCTATAGAAGGAAAAAGGAAGAGGGAGTTTCTTGCTTTAACTAAGTAGGACTTATGCAGGGGTGGCGAGAAACGGGGGTTTTCATCAAAATACTTGGTTGAAACTGTCAATGTCGGTAAAAAACCCGGTTTCTTTAGTCTAATTAGTAGAGTGCGTCATGGGAGAAAACGATAGCTTTTTATACTCAACAAAAAAAAACGAACCCTACAATAACTAATCACTAATGACTAATGGCCTGTTTGGCCAATGCCCTGTTTGGCCAATGCCCTGTTTGGCCTTCTTCCCAATGCCCTGTTTGGCCAATGCCCAATGACTATTACCAATAAGGTCTGCCCTTCCAAAAAACTCCCACGGTAATGCCTATTAGTGCAGCTTCCGATAAACTTGCTAAAAAAGCAGGTATGGGCAGGAATGACTTTAATACCAAACCCAAGATTACGCACAAAACTAAAACCCACAAATTAGTCCGGTTGAGCAAAAATTGCTGCTGCCAATACTCCAAAAAGTACACTGCTAAAGCTCCCATTCCCACGGCTGTAACAAAAGGTATCAATATTCCGAGGGAGGAGCCGTAGAGAAGTGTGAGGATGTTGCGGATTACCCGAGATTGCGTGAAACCCCAGGCTAAAAATAGTTCCACTCCAATGACGATGGAGTTGACGAGGGCGGCAATTTGCAGCATTTCTCGCCAGGGGAAAAGTTTTAAGCGGCGCAGAAAATTGCTCATAATCGGCAAATTTGGTAGGTTGCTTTGATTTTATAACAGTTTTGCGCTGGCGATCGACATTTGAGGCGAGTTTGTCAAGTAAAATGAACATAGAAGGCAGTCTCTTGACAAATTCACCCAGAGCGTCTGCCTGCTAGTTGTTGGAACCCTGAAAGGAAAAGAGTTATGGTGGAGAACACTGTCGATTGTGCTGTAGCTTGCGTCAACGGCTGCGTTTTGGGCGACAAGTGTCCGAAGCGGGAATACGCAGAAGCAACTTCAAGCTTTATTGAAAATACTTCTCTCGACAAAATGCTAGAAATGGCAGAGGAAGCGGTGAGAAGGAAACGGACGGAACCTCCCAAATGGGTAATCCCTGATTTTCCTGAATAGAATTACCGCTCCTTACAAAAAACATCGCCCTTTAAAAAGGGCGATGTTTTTCGTATTCCTAATGAAAGAGCAGATCGAAATTAATATATTTCCTGGGATAGAAGCTCAAAGCTTAAATAGGAGTTATTATGCCACTTAATTACAGCCATTGGCAATCGATAACCAGAATCGAAGTAAAGCCAATAGTTAAATTACGAAGTATTTAATTGAATTGAGTGAAAAAGACTCAGGAGCAAGTATCGTGGCACAACCAAAGAAACCATCTAATAAAACAAGAGAAGAACGCAATAATTCTGGCGATTTGCCTCAAGAAATTACCGAATCTTACGGCACCGGCGTTATCACTGAGCCGGGATTGAGCGAAGACGGAATCACAACTCTGGACGATAGCAGTTCTGAATATACTTCAACCAATTCTCAGATTCGTGGTGGGGATGGTGATATTGCTGCTGCGGAACAAGAAAGCGCCACTGGTGAGAAATTGGTAGGCGGAAGCGCTCCAACTCCCGACCAAGATATGGTTGATGAACTCGGCGCCGCTGCGGGAATAGAAATGCCCGATGGAGCTATTTTGCACACCGCAGATATGCTCGACAACCGAGATGAAAGTCGCTGGGAATTAGACCCGAATTCTGCGGAAGATTATGAGGAACGACCGGATTTATAGGTTTATTTCTTAGTCTCTTAGAGAGGGACTTTGCTTGTGTAGTAGCGGTTTCAACCGCCGCCTCCTGTTTTGGAACCTGAGAGCGCCATTTCTCGCACTTTTTGTCGAATTGGAAGCTCGATCGCAAATTCGGTTCCTTGGCCTGGTGTCGAACAACACCGCAAACTGCCACCGTGCTTTTCTGTGACAATGTGCCAGCTAATTGACAGGCCAATTCCCGTACCTTTTCCCACAGGCTTTGTTGTAAAAAACGGGTCAAAAATACGATCGCACAAATCCTCGCTGATTCCCGGCCCGCTGTCAGCAATTTTAATAATTGCCGTGTTCGGGTTGTGGACTTTCGTACAAATCCGAATCTGGTAGGGATTTATTTTAATTTCTTCCATTGTTTTTTCAGCGCATGATTCTTCTATCGCATCGATGGCATTAGCTAAAATATTCATAAATACCTGATTGATCTCCCCGCCGCAGCACTCTACATTTTTTAAATTGGGATCGTACTCCTTAATCACCTGAATCGCGGGACGGTTCGCCTTAAATTTCAGCCGATTTTGCAAAATCATCAGCGTGCTGTCAATACCTTGATGAATATCAATCAGCTCCATTTCTCGCCCTTCTTGCCGCGAAAAATACCGCAGAGATAGAATTATATCCCGAATGCGATCGCCACCTAGCCGCATCGAGTCTAGCATTTTCAGCAAATCATCCTTGATGAATTCAATCTCTACCGCTTCTGCTGTTGATGTTATTTCCGCTGCGGGCTCGGGATAGTGCTGCTGGTAAAGATTGAGTACCTTGAGCAAATCTTCAGTATAATCGCGAACGTAATTGAGATTGCCGCAGATAAAATTTACCGGATTGTTAATTTCGTGAGCAATTCCCGCCACCATTTGCCCCAAAGCCGACATTTTTTCGCTCTGAATTAACAACGACTGGGCGTGCTGGAGCTTGTGCAGGGACTGCTGTAAATTCTCCTGTGTTTGCTGTCTCTGGTTCACCTCTTCCTGTAGCCGCTCGTTGGCTACAGAAAGTTCCACAGTGCGCGACTCTACCCGTTTTTCCAACTCGGCAGCCAGTTGTTCCAGGTTAATTTGAGCTTGTTTGCGATCGACAATTTCACGCTGCATCTGGGCATTTTGCTCCTGAAGTTTTTGAGTCAGCTTGCGGATGCTCAAATGCGCTTTAGCCCGAGCTAAAACTTCTTGATTTTGAATCGGCTTAGTAACGTAATCAACAGCCCCCAAACTAAATCCTTTTACCTTATCTTCCGTCTCATCCAGCGCTGTCATGAAAATCACCGGAATCTCCTTTGTCAAATCGCCAGCCTTCAAAAGCCGGCAAGTTTCAAACCCATCAATTCCCGGCATTAATACGTCCAGCAATATCAAATCTGGCAGCGAGTATTCAGCTTTTTTGATGGCGCTCTCTCCCGTCCTTGCCACCAACACTTTAAACCCCGATTCCGTCAAAAAATCAAACAGCACTGCCAAATTATTTTGGTTATCATCGACGATCAAGATAACGCTCTCTTCCCAAGGTAAGATGCTCATGCTTTCAATGCTTCCTATATTGTTCTACGAATTCTAAAATCTTTGCTTCTTCAAAATTTTTAGCTAATTGATTCAGATGGCTGGCAAAAGAGACATATCTTGCATCCGTTTTGGCCAATTTTTCTGCTTGTTTTTGAATTCCTCCTAAGTCACCCATCATTGCTAATTCAAAAAGTACAGCTATTTCCTCTGCCGGAGGAGGGATAATTTTTTCATCTGGAATTTTAGATTGGTTGTCGGAATCTTCAGATTCATAATTTTCGTCTTCCAAATTCTCATAAATCCATTCTAACCCTAAATGAACTTGCAAACAATTTAAAAGTTCGTCAGCCCGGATCGGCTTGGGGAGAAAAGCATTGCATCCTGCTGCTAAACTTCCCTGCTTTTCCACTTCCATAATGCTAGCAGAAGTGCCGATCGCAACCACATTTTTAAAGAGCGGCAACTTGCGAATTTGCCGCATCGCTTCAAATCCGTCCATCACCGGCATTACCAAATCAATCAAGATACAATCCGGTTGAAATTCCAGGGCTTTATTCAAACAATCTTGACCGTCTGTAGCCTCAATTATTTCAAAACCCAACGGTTCTAGCAGGTGAATTAAAACCGAGCGATTTTCCCACTGATCGTCAACCACCAGAAGTTTTTTGTTAGTACCATTGAAACCTTTGATAAGTTTTTGGGAATACTTTTTATTGATTTCTGGGCTATCAACTGCTAGCAAATCTAACTCAAACCAGAAAATGCTACCTCTGCCTAAAGTGCTTTCTACTTGTAATTCGCTGCCCATAATCTCGACTAATTCCCGGCTGATTGCTAATCCCAATCCGGTTCCTTCGGTATGGCGGCGGGTATTGCCTACCTGTTCAAAAGGTGTAAATATCTTTGGCAATTCATCAGCAGCAATCCCAATTCCCGTATCTTCAACCTGAAACCGAATCCTCACCTTCGTAGTGAGGACTTCAGTCCTATTTTCATCGGTTGCACAATTCACTACTGAAACCTTAAATGTTACCCCACCCCTTTCAGTAAACTTAACAGCATTACCAATTAAATTAATCAATATTTGGCGCAACTTCTTTTCATCTGCCGAGATTGCACTGGGGAGATACGAAAGATATTCGCAATTAAAAGCTATGTTTTTTTGACTTGCCCGAATGCTACAAATAGCGTTAATGCCTTGAATGAAATCGGGAAAATCAAACTCTGTTGGCACGAGTTCCATTCTCCTTGCCTCGATTTTAGAAAGGTCTAAAATATCCTCTATCAAAGCGAGCAAGTGTTCGCCACAGCGGTGAATAACGCCAATTCCATTCTGTTGTTGCGAGGTCAAATGTTTGTCGCGCTTAAAGATTTGGGTGTAACCTAAAATGCCGTTGAGGGGTGTTCGCAATTCGTGGCTCATGTTAGCTAAAAATTCGCTTTTGGCGTGGCTGGCATCTCGGGCGACGGCTTCGGCTTTTTGGCGTTCTTTAATTTCTTGGGAAAGTAGCGAGTTTTTTTGGTGTAATTCTTGGGTGCGTTCTTTTACTTTTGCTTCTAGGGTAAAGTTGTATTCTGCGAGTTGTTTGTTGGCAGTTTCTAAGTTTGTGTAAAGGCGGGCATTTTCGAGGGCGATCGCAGCTTGGGAAGAAAGCAGCTTCAATACTTCCAAGCGATCGCCTGTAAAAGCCCCGGTTGTCAAGTTATTTTCCAAATACAGGATAGCGGTTAATTTGCCTTGATAGACGATCGCCGCGCATAACACCGATTTTGGCTGGCGATCGACGATGTAGGGGTCATTGTGGAAAATAGCGTCGCTGGTGGCGTCATTTAAGACGATATCTTGCTGGGTGCGATCGACAAAATTGATTAGCGATCGAGGATACGCACAATCCAAGCCGGCGCCTGAGAGTACCTGCACATCGCCGCCAACCTCTCCCGCAGCTTCAACGACAAATTCACCGTATTTCGACGCGATCAGACACCCAGTTTGGGCCCCCGCATTTTCCAACAAAATCCGCATCAATTTGTCCAGCAAAGCATCGAGGACAATTTCGCCGGAGATAGCCAGAGATGCTTTCATCACAGTAGCGAAATCCAAAGCTTTGTGAGTCTCAGTAACCGTTGCAGAAGTTGCAGTCACAGTCGGGCGATCGCTAATTGTGAGACTATCACTTTCCGGCATCCGTACAATCAACTGCGGATAGCGTTCCTCCAAATCTGCAACTTTCGCATTCGCGCCCCAACGGATGTAACCGTAGTAAGCATCCGTCATGTAAACCTTAGCCACCTTCTGGCGCCCCGCAAACAGGTAAAACTCAGCAGCTAATTCATTCGCCAAAGCCTCTTCCTGAATGTATCCCTGTTCGCGGGAATGTTGGATTGCGCGATCGTAAAATGCGATCGCCCGGTCTTTTTCTCCCAACACCCGCGCTTTCTCAGCCTCAACCAACTCATATTTGTGCAGGTAATTCATCGGTGCGTGGAAAGCCCAATGCTGCATTTTTTTCTGATTTGCTTCCACCTGTTCCAAATATTCTGCTTGTTGTTCAGTATCCGCAGTTGGATATACAGCTAATAAAGCCAGCGAATAGTAAAAATTGTGAGCAGCAATAGGCATCCACCCGCCCACCGATTGCAGGTATTTTGCACCCAAAGCAGCGCTATTAATAGCACTATTAAAGTCTTTAAATAAATATAAAATCATCGATTTAGCCAAATAGACATTAAACACCAACCAACCATTTTTAACCACCAGCCACTGCGGGAGCATCATCTCTTCATCAAAGCTTGCCCCAACCAAGCGATACTTATCTGCCGATAAACCCCGTAAATTTAAATTCATCTGTCTCCATATACTGAAATTGGAGGTAATATATTCGCTTTTAAATTGAGTGAATAAATTAATATAGTGCCCTTGTTTCTGTTCTAAACCATCGAGTTCTTCTCCTATAAAAATCAAAGAAGTGCAATAATTCAAAGCGCAATATCCAGCATAAATCAAATCTCCAACTTCCAGGCCACTTTGAAACCCTTCCTGCAAACTAGCCAGAGTTTCTCTCAGATGCTTTTTCCAAGGCTTAACAAAAGCATTAAACATATTAAAAACTTGGCATTTAATTGAATTGACACCATACTTTTTGAAGAGTTCTACAGACAGTTCCCCAGCATGATATCCTTTTTTGATCTCTGCCATGCCCCCACACAAAACCATACCGTACCAAGTATATGAAGAAGCAGAAAGTGGTGAATAACCTTGTGTCATGCAGAGATTGATTTGAGTCAAGATAATCGGCAATAAAATTTCTGGCTTATTAATCAATGCCGCAGAAGTAATAGACACTAGAAATCGCATAGCAGCCAGTTGTTCCGGGTCTGTCATTTGTGGCAAAGTATCTACTTCTTCCAGTTGTGGCAGTTGTACTTCCAGACGCCCACATTCCAAAATATGCGAGCGAGAAATTCCCATCATTTCCAAAGCTTGCAACCCAGCGTCTATAGCTTTTAGTCCTTGGGTTTTAGCTATATACATCTGGATTTTTAAATCGTATGCTTTTACTCTATCTAGTATATTTATAGCTTGTTCCAAGATGGCATCAATCAGGGTTTCTGCACCCTCAAAATTAGTATTGAGATACTCTGCTTCTGCCGCCTCTGTATGCAGATTGAGTGTCAGTTGGTACTGGCTCTGCCAGCTATTTTCTCCCAGCAGCCCCAAACCGATATTCAAATACTTTACTGCCGACTCATAAGCCATTGCAGCTTTAGCTTTTTGACCGGCAATCAGATTGAGTTCCGCTAACTCGCATCTTTCCGGTTCCGAAGTCAGTAAATCGATTCCGAAATTCAGTTGATTTACCAGTGCAAAAATATTGTCTTTCCGTGCTTCTGGAACGGTATTTTGTAGCAGCAATTGACCTATTTTTAAGTGAGTCTCTTGTTTCTCGTTATCGGGAATCAAAGAATAAGCTGCTTGCTGCACTCTGTCGTGCAAAAACTTATAATCAACCTTCACATCTTGCAGCCCAGCCAGCCCTGTTTCTAATCCTTCAAAAACCAGCGGAATTTTGTAATCGTTGCTCAGCGGCAAAATCAAACCTGCCTGAAGCGCATCCCAGATGTTTAATGCTGTTTCCTTCTGAGATTTTTCGCTGACAATTGCCAGCACTTCTAAATTAAACTGGTTGCCAATACAAGCAGCTAATTTTAATGCTGACTGCGCCGAGACAGGCAACTTCCGAATATTGCGAGCGATTAACTCTACGACATTGCAGTCAGTAATCCCAATGGCTTGGATGTGTCCGAGATCCCACTGCCACGTACTGGATGGAAAATCGTAAGCTAACAGATTTTCTTGATAAAGAGTTCTGAGTAACTGAGTTAGAAAGAAGGGATTGCCTTGGGTTTTGTTGAAAAGTAGCTCGGCGAAAAGTTGAATGTTTTCCGAAATTCCGCTTTTCAAAGTTTCGGATATTAAGAGTTGAACATGACTCAACTCTAAACGAGCGAGAACAATATTGCTAACTCTTTCGGGTATTCCTGCCCCTGCTTTTTCGATATTTTCGATGGTTTGAATCAACGGATGAGTAGGGCTGACTTCGTTATCTCTATAGGCTCCAATTAGCAACAAATATTTGCTGTCTGAATCTGTCACCAGCAGTTCAATTAATTTCAGCGATGCCGAATCAGCCCACTGCAAATCGTCGAGAAAAACTACTAGCGGGTGTTCTTTTGCAGTAAACACGCTAATGAATTGTTTAAACACTCGATTAAATCGGTTTTGTGATTCTGTCGGCCCCAATTCCGGGACTTCCGGCTGTTTCCCGATAATTAGTTCGACTTCGGGAATCACGTCTGTGACAACTTTCCCGCTGGTTCCCAAAGCCGCTAGCATTTTTTGTTTCCAAGTTACGATAGATGCTGTACTTTCTGTTAGCAACTGCCGAATCAATGACTGGAATGCTTGAATCACGGAAGCGTAGGGAATGTTGCGCTTAAACTGGTCAAATTTGCCGCCAATAAAATAGCCGCGCTGCCGAACTATGGGTTTTTGAACTTCGTTTACTAAGCAGGATTTGCCGATACCTGAGTAACCAGAAACCAGGATTAATTCGACCCCCCCGGCCCCCCTTGCTAAGGGGGGTGAAGAAAGCCCAGAAAGCTCCGAAAGCCCCCCCTTACCAAGGGGGGGTTGGGGGGGTTCTCCGGTGCTTTGGGAAGGTTCCGAAAGCCCCCCATTACCAAGGGGAATTCGCTCCGAAAGCCCCCCCTTACCAAGGGGAATTCGCTCCGAAAGCCCCCCCTTGGTAAGGGGGGGTTGGGGGGGTTCTACACCGCTAACTCGCTCAAAAGCGGCTAGCAAAGCGGCGACTTCGGCTTCTCTACCGTATAGTTTTTGGGGGATGAGGAGTTGACCTGCCCGATCGGCATTTCCGGCAGTAAAATCAGATATATTGCCTCTAGCTTGGAGTTGTGCGAGACAAGTTTCGAGGTCAAACCTCAGCCCGTCGGCACTTTGATACCTGTCTTCCGCCGTCTTCTCCAACAACTTCATCACAATTCCAGAAATTGCCTCGGGAATTTCCGGCTTCAAACTGCGGGGCGTGGGGGCGATTCTAGCGATGTGACAGTGAACTAATTCCAAAGGGTCGATCGCACTAAACGGCAATTCACCAGTCAGCATCTCGTAAAAAGTGACACCTAACGAGTAAAAATCGCTGCGATAGTCGATCGCCCGATTCATTCTACCAGTTTGTTCCGGCGAAATATAAGCTAACGTACCTTCGAGCAAATTGGGATAGCTGGGACTTGCGTTTTCTCTAACCAAGCGCGAGGAGATGCTGAAGTCAGTAATTTTGACCTGATAGGTTTCGGGATGGATAATGATATTGTGCGGTTTAATATCTTTGTGAATTATTTGATTTTGATGAATTTCACCCAAACTTTGAGCTAGCTGCACGGCTATTTCGAGAAAATGTTTTAATTTAATTTTTTGAGTAGTTAGAAATTTTGACAAAGCCAAGCCACCAAAGTCTTCTAATGTGAGTGCTACACTATTTTGATGCGTTTCTAGGCGGTATAAATTAACAATAGTTTCTATATTTCTTAGATTTTTTCTGATTTTATATTCGTGTCTCAAGCGAGTAATCTCTTCGAGAGTTGGATACTCACTTTTCAGGGTTTTGACTATGACGGGTAGGTTTTCTTGTTCCCAGATTCCCCGATAGATCGCAGTATTGATACCAGAATAAATTTGTTCCGTGATTTGATAGCCTGTTAGTAAAATCATAGTTTAATCAATTTGAATTTAAAGGGTTGACTGCAAATTTGCACGAGTTGTGCTGTGGGCGGAAGTCGATCGCCCGTGTTAGAGGGGTGATGGCACAGGTTGGGTGAAACAAATTCCGAGGCATAATCCACCTTAGTGCAAAGATCGCAGCTTTGGCATTGGCTATTTGGCTTAATCTTTAAGTCGATCGCACTTACGTATTCTTACTGATTAATACGTATTCTTACTGATTAAATTGTGTTTAATATAACTATTTGCTGCGCCGAGGGTTTTAACAGCCTTCTTAATCTTCTTCTCTCTTTCTTCTGTCAAGTCAACAGTCAACAGTCAACAGTCAACAGTCAACAGTCAACAGTCAACAGTCAACAATCAACAGTCAACAGTCAACAGTCAACTAATCATTGCGAGTCAAACCCTGAAGGCTAACTTGCAAAACCGACAAACCCAAAATCAGCAAAAACAAAACTAGGGCGATGGTACAAGCATAACCAATTTCCAAATCCTTAAAAGCCCGTTCGTAAAGATAATAAACAACAGTCTTAGAACTATTGCGAGGGCCGCCCTGAGTCATAATATAAACTTCTTCAAAAACCTTAGTAGCAGAAATCGCCGAAATCACCGCCACCAAAACCAAATAAGGCTTCATCAGCGGCACAGTAATATCCCAGTGTTTCCGCAAACCTTCCGAACCATCAATTGCCGCCGCTTCATAAAGTTCTCCCGGGATTGATTGCAGTCCAGCCAAATAAATTACCATGTAATAACCTAAGCCTTTCCAGACAGTAACTGCCATCACGCTAAAAATTGCCACCTTCGGATTTGCCAGCCAAGAAACCGGAGGCAAACCCAATACTTCCCCCAACTGATTTAGCAATCCCGTCTCAGCAAACAGCCACTTCCAAGCAATCCCCGCCACAACCATCGAAATCACCGCCGGCGTGTAATATGCGGCGCGGAACCAGTTCATCCCCCGCAGCTTTTGATTGCACAAAATTGCCATTCCCAAGGGTATAACAACCAATACAGGTACAACACAGGCGAGATATAACAGCGTATTGGTCAAAGTTTGCCAAAAAGTGCGATCGCCCCACAACCGCTCAAAATTCTTCAAACCCACCCACTGCGGCATTTGAGTTAAATCGTATTCGTAACTCGTAAAACTCAAATAAAAAGCTTGTAAAGCAGGCCACAAAACAGTCAAAGTCAAAACAAACAAAGCCGGAAACAAAAACAAATAAGGCGTTGAATAGCGGCGGAAAAAATTCAAAGGCATAAAATAGTTATTGGTTCTTAGTTATTAGTTATTATTTTACTCATCATACCAAATCCAGTTTCATCGGAATGATTAAACCGCGAAGACGCGAAGAGCGCGAAGGAAGAACTTCATCTTCTTCTTCCTCTTCCTTCGTGTCCTTTGCGTCTTCGCGGTTCGTTTAATCTTATTCCATAATTGTTATTTAACCCCAGAAAACAAAGCCTGCCACTCTCCGGGAGAACTGCCATTTTCCCCCTCTTTCACCTCAAAAGTAACCTTACAAGCCTGCGGTTGTTCCAAAGCTTGCACGCACAATTCCGCAATATCTTCCCGGCTAACTTTGCCCCGAATATTATCTCCTTGCTCGAAGATCAAAGCTTTGCCCCCAGGTTCTTCAGTCAAAGCGCAAGGTCTAACAACAGTATAAGGTATGCCGCTCGATCGCACGCAATCCTCCCCTTTCAACTTCCAAGTTAAAATTCCCCCCAGCATATCATTCATTCTGACAGCCGGCGGTTCGTCTTCCAAAATAAGTCCTGGGCGGCCCGGGCGAGTAACTCCAGCCGAACTCACCATCACAAATCGCGGCAAAGTCTGGCCGCCATCAGCCTTAATAGATTCTAATTCCAGTTGAAAAACACCCGGTGTAAATTTCGGATTCAGCGCGCCGTCGTATTCAAACTTGCTCAGCATTAACTGAAAGGAATAAATGCTGCTGGGATCGAATTTCGCGCCCTCCTTAACCGTCTTGGCGCGGAATACTGGAATTAACTTATCGAAGGGAACTACGATCGTAATCCAGGTATTGTACACAGTATCGAACGAATAGCAATAGCCGATACCATCCCATTTAGCCTCGCTACGCACGATCAACTTGTAGCGCTTACCATCCCCTTTGACCCGGAGCAGGAGACCGCTAAACCCTGCGAGATTGACCGGAGGATCGAAGTTGCGGGTGCGGACAGAAGCAAAGCCGCCCGAGTTGGCAGTGGAAACATTGCCCGTGAATATAGCTGTACTGTCTGTAAGTACGATCGAACTTTCGCTAGTCCCGCCCATCACAACATCGTCGAGGGCGCCCCAAGTTTCCTTTAAATCTTGGGTAGGTTTTGTGAAATCAAAAATGACTTTTTCGCCTGATTTAATTAGCTGGCTGCGAACAGCTTGCACTAAATTATTCAGGCCTTTGTATTCGACTATTTCGGGAACATCCACAACTTCCGGCATATAAAACTTGATGCCTTGATAGTATTTTTCCCTAGTTGGCGTGTCTCCTTCTACAGGTTGAACTTTGGTGCCCGTGCAGCAGATGACTGCTTCTACGCCCTCAGTGACGCGCGGTGTCAGCGTCTCGGCGATAGTGATATCTCCCTCGACTAATTCGACATTTTTGCCAAGAATTTCGGTTGCTCTTTTGGTATCTCTCACGAGACAGCGGACTTGATATCCTCGCTGTTGCAGCCGCTTGACAACTCGCTTCCCGACGCCGCCTGTGGCACCGGCTACCAGTACGAGTTTGGGCTTGTCTTTTTTACTGTTGCTGCTGCTTCCGAACAATTGTTGCAGCCAGCTAATGCTGCCAATGAAGGGAATCACCCCGAAATAAGCCAAGGTTTTGACAAATCTCCCAGCATCCCATTGGGCGGTATTTTTTTCAGTCACAGTCGCTTCCTCAGAGTTGGCTCAAATCTACTTATAGCAGTTGACAGTTGACAGTTGACAGTTGACAGTTATGGTATCCGAATCTAACCGTTTATAAAGCAAGGATTTTAGACTCTATTGATGAGTTCTTGAATATCCTAACCGATGTGGCGGTTGCTATAGCTGCTTTTGTATTTTAATCGAATTTTAGATTTGTGCATTTTGTCGATAAGCGCACTTTTTTTCACTTCACCGAATAGCAGGGGTTTGAAGTCCCAGCAGGTCGGCAGATTATGATAAGAACGGAGTTTAAATCTCCGTTCTTATCACTTCGCTGTCAACTGTCAACTGTCAACTGTCAACTGTTTAAAATCGGTTTGAGATGAGTTTGCCTCAACGGAATCTCAATAATCAACTCGGTTCCCTCTCCGGGGGCTGAAACACAGCTCAATTTGCCGCCGTGTTGTTCCACCACAATTTCGCGGCCAATCGCCAAACCTATCCCCGCACCTTTCCCTACCGGTTTTGTGGTAAAAAACGGCTCAAATATTTTCTGTCTAACTGTTTCTTCCATACCCCAAGCATTGTCCTTAATCCGAACTGCTACCGCTGTTTCTCCCGGACAAACTTCAGTCACGATCCGAATTTGTCCGCTCTTGGCTGTCTCTGCTTCGTGCCAAGAGTGCGGCGATAAATTTTTGTTAACAAAGGCATCTTCTAAAGCATCAAGCGCATTTGTCAGCACATTCATAAATACTTGGTTGATTTGAACTGGGTAACACTCAACCAACGGTAGAGAGCCATATTCTTTGTTGAGATGAATTGCAGGGCGATGGTACTGCGTACCTGCTACGCTAACGGGCTTCGGTTTGAATCGGTTGCTCAAAATCAGCAAAGCACTGTCCAATCCGTCGTGAATGTCAACTTCTTTAATCTCTGCTTCGTCAATTCTAGAGAAATTTCGCAGCGACTGAACAATCTCGCGGATGCGGTTAGCTCCTACTTTCATTGAACCCAGCAACCTCGGCAAGTCTTCAACTATAAACTCTAATTCTGCTCCTTCTATTTCTGCTTGAATTTCTGGCGAAGGCGACGGATAGTGCTGCTCGTAAAGCTGCAATAAATCGATCATTTTTTGACTGTATTCGTCGGCATAGTTAAGATTTCCGTATATGAAGTTAATCGGGTTAGTCACTTCATAGGCTACCGCCGCCACCAACTGTCCCAAACTTGACATTTTTTCGCTTTGCACCAATTGAGTTTGCGTCCGCTGAAGCTCGTACATCGCTGCTTTTAAATGCTCGCTTTTTTCGCGTTCTCTGGCGATTGAGGCTTCTAGTGCTCTATTTAATTTTTCGAGTTTTTTGGTTTGGCGCAGCACTATATTGATTATTGCTTTTTTTAGTTCCAATGCAGCGTCTATTTCGCATTGCTTCCACGGCAAAGATTTGCACCTCACATTTTCTTTCCACAGCTCGAAGGATTTCCTAGGAGACAGTCTGTGGCTGCCATCTTCATCTATTAGAACTGCTTTGTTGGGGTTTCCGGCCCAATTTACGGTCTTAATTACTTCCGGGCGAAACCACAAGACGTATATTTTCTGACTCGGCGATATTGCTATTGCCAAACACCCGCTAGCCGTGTTTTTAAATTCCTCAGCTTCTGGATAGCATTTAGTCAGCGAGTCTGTATAAAAAATTTCTTTTCTTAGGCTGTTTTGCACCCACTGAGTTAAGGATTTAAGCGCTTCTCCGTGAGGTGTTTCCCCGACTCGATAGCAATTTTCTCCAAATACTATTGATGCTCCCTGGGCGTTGACTGCTTCCAGCAAATTATGCTGGCATTTAACTAACACTTCTGACAAGTTTTCGGAGGTAGATATGTCTTCAAAAATCTGGGTTTGAATAGATTTTAAGTGTAGTTTGTAGTCGTAGTCTTCGTTGGCTTCTTTTGACTGCAATTCTAAGGACATTACTTGCCCGATAAACTCGCAAGCGGCTCGCACTTCATGGTTGAGGTATTTTGGTGTATAGTTATGGCCAACAATCAATCCCCACAGTTGTCTATCTTTGATTAAAGAGATTGATAAAGTAGCGGCAACGCCCATATTTTGCAGGTATTCTATGTGAATGGGAGACACGCTTCTCAACACGCTGAGACTGAGGTCTAGGGACTGCTTCGTAACAGAATTTTTTTCGGGAATGATGCGAACTGGTTGATAATTAATATCTGGTATTAACCTCAACCAATTTAACAAATACAGTTTTTTGGCTTGTTTGGGAATATCTGACTTGGGGTAGTTTAAGCCCAGGAATGAACTCAGGTTTTCTAGTTTGTCTTCAGCCACTATAGCACCGTTACCTTCTGCGTCAAATTGATAGGTCATAACTCTATCAAATCCCGAAATTTTCCGGATTTCTCCCACAGTCTGCTGACATAATTCTTTGAGATTTTTGGCGCTTTGAATTTGGCTGACAATGGATCTGACTGAATGATAAAAGCTAAAAACGGAAAGATTTTCTGTGGTGGTTGCTAATTCTAGCTCAATTATCAAAATTCCTTGTTGTCGGTGGAGGATGCAGTCAAATTCTAAAAACTTGTCTGCTTTGTTGACAGAGATTTTAATGGGATTGACGGTTTTTAAGTTTTCGTTCTGCAAACAGGCATTGAGTTTTTCTAACTGAACTTTATCGAAGAATAAGCTCAAATCTTGACCGATCGCACTTTTGGCATCGACTCCCAATAAATCTTGCGTATTTTCACTGACTTGCAGTATTTCTAGTTGAGGTTCTCGTACAACCACGAGAATCCCGTGAGGCTGAATGTGCCCCGATATGTGAATGGGTTCTGTGTCGCAGTTTGTCAAGTCAACTTCTGCGAGTGCTGGGATTGTGCTTTGTCGATCCATTGTCTCTATTTTCCGCTGTAAAATTTCGAGAGGGTTCTATCGATTTTAGATTTGATCTCAAATTTGCTTTTCAATAATCTCATATTGTTCGATCGCATAATGGCCCGATCCCTTGACCGACACTAACAAGGCATTATCCGAAAATCAGCGAATCGAAAATGATGGAGTCGAAAATTAGCCTACCGTTGTGTTGCTGCTAGACTGGCGCGAGCATTCTGGTTTTTTTTTACGAACTGAGCTATTCTATTCGAGCGATCCCCGATATTAATTATCGCAGCAATTGTTGCCATTCTTCAAGTCGTTTTAATGTTTTTCCACAATTTTAATATTTGTGGTAATATTTTACCATCATAAAAAAGGGGAGATAAATGTGTCTTCAGACCGGCCGACTGACGAAAAGATTAAGTTAAGGTAAGGGTGACAAGATTTGAAAGTCAAGTCGCGTTAAGCTCTTTAAGTATATCCAACAGGCCCGACAATTATACTGATGCTCGACTTCAATACAGTTACTGAGTTTTCTCATACCCACTGCATAGCTATCTGTGCCTTTTTAGTTCCGGCAAACTTGCTGACTACTTTGCAGACAGGGATTTTGACAGGACTAAACCGACCTCGAATGCAAGTTTGGGCGTCTGCGGCTGTGGCCAGCCTTTGGGCTACAGCAATGATATTTCACGTTTTTACCTGGTTCGCGATCGGGGTAGTAATGCCTCCGACATACATCTTGTTAGCTATGGCGATCGCTTGTCTGGCTATCAATATCTGGGCCGTGGGACATCCGGCGAGCATGATGCAATTAATTAGAGTTGCGGTATCAGCTTTTAGGGAAGTTTTAGAAGCAGGAAAAAGGAAGAAGTCAAGCGTGAAGTCGGAAGTTCGGCAACGGATTTTGTAACGGGTGTAACGAATAAAATTTTAGCGATCTAGGAAATAAGGAAGCAGAAAGAAATTGGCATCTGGCAGTCTGAAAGATGTCTGGGAGAATATTAGTTTTTACTAATCTGTTCCCTCGTTCCACCTATTAGTTCTGAGTCGTGATTTTATAACCCTTATTCCGGTTCGCGATCGCGACAATCTTCATCTTCCGGGCCGCTGGGATGGATCGTGCAGTTGAGCAGGTGGCCGCCGTCACTTCTGCCGTAATAGTAGCGACATCCCGTGCAAATTGCCGGAGGTTCGATCGCGCTTTGGTAAACCGGATAATCCATAGCCAGCAGTGAGAAGTCGCGCTGCGTCTGAACAGTCCCGATAATAGCGCCTGAAAGTTCGACAGCTTGGCGGATGTTTTCGAGCCTGGTATAAGGTGGCAGGTAAATGTCAATATAAAGGCGTATGCCGTCGCCTTCGTACTCGTGGCGGGTAATATTGCCTCCGAGCAAACCGACGCGCGACGTAATGGCGGAGGAAAATTCCCCAGCCAAGGTGCAGTAACCGCAGAAAAGGTGAATGTGTTCGTCGGTTACTGCTCTCACAGTCAGGCGAGTAGGAATCAGCACTCTCAGGTAAGCGTCGAGTTCGTCAAAAATCGGTTCGGCGAGGGACAGCATCTGGTTTGCGTCTTCGTTGTTGAGCCCAAAACCCTTAGAAACCTTGCAGACGAGGGCTACTAAAATATCAAAAACTTTAGCTAGCAGCGATTGCAGCCTGCTATCAATGGCGATCGGACATTCTCTGAGCAGTTTTAAATAATCTTCCAAACGATGGGCTACGCGCTGAATGCTGCTAAATCCCAGCATAGCTGCTCCCCCTTTAATCGAGTGCGAGGCTCGGATGAGCTGGTGTATCCTTTGGGGAGCTTGCACGGTGTTTTGCAGGCCCTGCAAACCTTGTTCCATGATTTGAAGGTGTTCTGTGGCTTCTTCTAGAAAGTAGCCGATAATCCGCTGTAGTTGTTCTGGTAACATAATTTTTTTCTCCGAAGTTCACCCTAATTACAGAAAGCAGAAAGCAGAAAGTAAAAATGCTGATATTTTTTAATCTTGAGTCAATATTTAACTGACGGGTGATATAAAACCGGCGTTGCACAGGACACAACACCGCAGTGCGAGCGAAAAGCGCTAGACTCGGAAAGTTAGGATGCCGATGCAAGTGGAAACCAGATTATTTGTCCTTGATATCTATCCTGCCTCACGATCGCGGCGGTGGCAAATATCTAACCAAAGAGGCTTCTGATTGCCCACATTTTTTAACGTGCTAATTTTCTCAACAAGCAAATTCCGCAACTCCGATTCTATCGTTGTTGATGGTTGGTTATTATCAATAGCTCTTAACTAATGAGAACAAATTGAATATCTAATACCAATGGCACTGAAATGCTTTCAGGAGATGTGGGTAAGTCCCGATCGCGTTAGGAGCGCGAATTAAATAATTTACACAAGCTTGTGGGATGGGCGTCCCGCCCGCCCTTTCTGGACGGGCGGGACGCCCATCCCACAAGAACCATAAAAATGGTAAGTTATCACAATACTTCGGACAGTTTTAGATCTAATCGAGTATCTCAAACCCTTGATAGCTATAGGGATGAGTATTTTTTCAATCTTTAAGTCTAGCCCGCTCGTTTCAAAAAACAATTAAAAATGCCAGGGCTTACGCTGTAACGCTTACAGAGTCGTTAAAAAAGTGTCCGAAGTATTGTTATCAGAAAATTGGGTTTAAAACCCCGTCCTAAAAGGACGGCTTTAATTTTTTAAATCCATTCCTAAAAATCAAGAAATTCCTAGTATTTGTGCTATACTTAAATAGTCAAGGTTAAACTCCTTTGCCCGAAGTGAAACAGGACATGAGACACACTTTTAGGCATAAACCGGGGGACGCAGAGCAGCGAAAACTCTTTAAACAGCTAGAGGCTGAATTCAGTAAGCCTTAAACCAGTCAAAACAAACTATTTTTAGGATTGTTAAGTAGGGTAGGGCATACCCAAACTCTAGATAAGTATTCTAGTACGCTTTTGGAGACAGACCCGCTGGGGTGGCTGCGAATCAGGCTCGTTAATTGGTAGGATTCTACGGTTAAAAGGTTTGAGTATTGCCGTAAGGACGCAACACTTAAAGGTTAGTCGCTGAATTAAGAATCCCCGCACCTTGATAGTCGGGGAGTGTCAATCCCATTAGTATGCTGAGAGCGCGAGCGATATGGCAACAACGGCTATATCGCTCGTCCGATTTTCCTATTTAGCGACTGTTGCACCGACTTTGGCTGCGATCGCGCCTAAAGCGTTGCGGTTGGCTTGTAGAAGCGTGTTATTTTTCTGCACCATGCTGCCACTCAATTCTGGGGGAGCGGGCAGTTTAACACCTAATTTTTCAGCGATCGCGCGGACAATTTGTCTATTACCCAACAATAATTTGTGGTTTTCTGCCGCTAAGTCACCGCTCCCTGGGCCTGCAACGCTGGGTACAGTTGCGCCTACTTTGGTAGCGATACTGGTAAAAATAGCTCTGTTTTGCAAGATTAGCTGTTGGTTAACTTGCAAAGGATTGCTACCCGACGGTGCTGCCTCGTTGCTAGCTGCTGCGCCTACTTTAGCAGCAATATTTTTAGCTGTTTGACCATTTTTTAATAGCAAATCGCGATTTTGCTGTATGAGTGTTTGTTCGTTGGCTTGGGCAATAATTGCATTATTAGTAGTAGGTGGTTGAACTAATTGACCAGAGCTTCCCAATAATCCAGATGCCAATAAAGTAGCAGTGAAACCAACAATTAATTTAGACATTTTTTCTTTCCTCGATATGTTTTTTTGACAAGCAGTTTTTTTACTGCGTCATCTACCAAAAGAAACATATCAAGACTTTTTTGAGCAGTTTGTCACGAATGTTACATTTCGTAACAAACTTATGCAAAAAGTGCAACTTCTAATTGCAATTTTTACAATTACAGACAGAAAGTAGGTTTTTATAGCAGTTGACAGTTGACAGTTGACGGTTGACGGTTGACAGTTGATAAGCGAAGATATTTGCTATCTTTTTTGCTTTTAACTTATTTACTAAGATTTTTGGGTTCCGAAAGTGGCGGCGGCTACACCGAAGAGGAGTACCGCAGCACCTGCGAGTACGGCCGGTGCGGGCATTTCCCCAAACAGCAAATAACCCAAACTACTCGCCCCAACGGGTTCAAACAAGATGGCAAGAGTTACCAGAGTTGGGGAAATTTGCGCTACAGCCCAGTTTAAAATGGTGTGACCTACTAATTGAGGGAAGGCGGCGGTTAACAAAATGTACAGATATACAATGTTTGGATAACCGGTATAACTGGTACCGAAGGCGAGGGGTAGAGGTAGCAGGACGATCGCAGCAACAGTATAGGCGATCGCGATATAACCGCCAATTCCCAATCCCCGCCGTTGAGCTTCCCGGCCCAGCAACAGATACAAGCTGACAGCCCAGGAACCAGTCAGAGCAAGGAAATCGCCGAATAATTGAGTGTTGCCGGTATTGGCTGCGCCGCCGCTTCCGAGGGCGATCGCCATGGAGCCAGCAAGCGCTATACTAATGCCTGCGATCGACATTTTGCTGAGTTTTTCACCAAACCAGAAGCGGGATAACAGCGCTACCCAGACGGGATTTGTGGTGACAAGGGCTGTGGAAGCTGCGATCGAAGTATAAGACAGTGAGGTGATCCAGAGAGCAAAGTGCAGGGCGAGACACAAACCCGCCGCCGCAGCATATCGCCGAGCTCCGGGCTGTAGGGCTTTCCACTGAATTTTCGGCCAAGCCGGAAGCAGAATTAAGGCGGATAAAGCCAAGCGAGAAGCGGCGAGCACCAGACTGAAACCGAGGCCGCCCGCGCCTGCTTTCTGGTTGGCTAGCCGGATCAAGATTGAGGCGGTTGAGACTGCTAACACGCCAATAGTTAAGACGAGGGCGATCGACCAATTCGACGGTTTTTGCGGAATATTCATTTTTTAGGCATTAGCCAAGCAAGTCATTGATAATTGGCCAAACAAATCATTGATAATTGGTCAAATTTTCGCACAAATTCTCAACACTTTTTATTTTCGTCCTTTCTCATCTCTTCCTTCGCGTCTTCGCGGTTCGTTAAAAAAGTCCGATCGCCATGCTTAAAAAATTGGCCTACTCCAAAAATATTAATCTAGAGCGCGCCTAAAATTAGATTACCTCTGTTATAGTTTCAATTACCGCAGCAAACCATTTTCCTACTGACAATTTATAACAATCTATGGCTCCTACAGTTTTGATTACAGGCGCTTCTCAAGGAAGCGGCAAGGCAACGGCACTGTTATTTGCCCGTCAAGGTTACGATGTGGTGATGGTGGCTCGGGAGCCGGAGAGATTGGCAGCAGCAGCGGCTCAGGTGCAGCGTGAAGGCACTTCGGCTGTGGCGATTGCGGGGGATGTTGGTGACATTCAACAAGTGCGGGCGATCGTCCAAAAAGCCCTGGATACCTGCGGAAACATTGATGTTTTGGTGAATAATGCTGGAATTTGTCTCGCAGGGGCGATCGAGCAAACCACCTCCGAAGATTGGCAGCAATTAATGAATACCAATTTTTGGGGCTGTGTTAACACAATTCAAGAACTTTTGCCACATTTTCTCGATCGCAAAACGGGTACAATCGTCAATGTTGGTTCCATTGGTGGCAAAATGCCCTTACCTCAAATGACTGCCTATTGCGCCAGTAAGTATGCAGTAACGGGTTTGACAGAAACTTTGCGATTGGAATTGGCGCCCCAAGGAATTCATGTTTGCGCGGTACACCCGGGTTTGATTAACAGCGATTTCTTGGAAAGAGCTCAATTTCGCGATCGAGACGAGCCCGCAGTCGAATTGCGCCGCCAACAAATGAGTGAAATGCTAAAATCTGACTGGGCAAATCAACCGGAAGATATTGCTAAAGCTATCTGGGATGCTGTGAAGAATCAGCGTGCAGAAGTCACAGTCGGCCCTGCTTTCTTGGCATCGGAAGCCTATCGCTTATTCCCCGGTTTAATGCAGTGGGCAATGGAAAAGGGCAAGTTATAATTAGTCAGCAGTCATTATTAGTATGGCAGGGTAAATTTATTGTCGTCAGACAAATTAGGTACGTAGTTGCGCTTCAGCGCTCTTTGCTTATATATATAAAGAGCGAAAAATTAGGTATGTAGTTGCGCTTCAGCGCTCTTTGCTTATATATATAAAGAGCGAAAAATTAGGTACGTAGTTGCGCTTCAGCGCTGTTTCCTTATCTTATAAAGAGCGACAAATTAGGTATGTAGTTGCGCTTCAGCGCTCTTTCCTTATATATATAAAGAGCGCTGAAGCGCAACAACGTACCTTGGCCCAATCTTTGTCGAGCAAACAAACTCAACCTCAAATATTGTACCAAGAATTTTTCTGAAATTGGGATTATTAGTAGACGAGCAATTGCATTCATTCCCAGCGATCTGAAAATCATCTGCGTTAATCTGTGTTTATCTGCCTTACATCTGCGGTTTCTGGATCGAGGTCAGACTTATTTAAGTCTAGTCTAATAAGGTGCGTATAGCCTTTCTCAAAAAGATGAGGTATGACTGACAGCTTATATAACCACTAAATTAAGAGGGCCCAAGCCCAACAACGTACCTCATCTTTCTAATAAGGTGCGTAGTTCGCACCCTACACTACAGATTAAAGCAGAGAACTAGCATTAATCAAACGACCGGTTAAATCTGCCGGAGTCACATTCAACACAGTCCCTAACAAAGCATTAGTAAAACCGAATCTAATATTAGTAGCTTCCACACGCCCATTACGATCTGGATCGAGACTTTGCTGCGAGATGCCGCCCTTGGCTAACAAACTCGTTCCCCCCGATAAAGTTCCTGGATCGAGTAACAGCAGTCTCGGATCGTTTAAACTATAACTCACTTGTTCAAAAGTGATATTGCTGCTGGTGAATGCCGTACTAATTCCGATGGAATCGCTAGACTTATCAAAATCGACAATTACGGCGTCAGGAACTTCATTCCCAACTAATCTAAGTCCAGCTTGATCGACTCTCAAAACAAAGACATCGTTGCCCGCACCTCCTTTGTAAACATCCACATCTCTGTCGCCAATTAAAGTATCGTTGCCGTCACCACCGACTAACAAATCAACACCTTGCCCCCCGCGCAGCAAATCATTTCCCGCACCGCCATCAACGAAATCACTATTTTTATCTCCCGTCAAGAAATCGTTTCCAGCTTCTCCCAAAACATCGTCATCAGCTTTGCCGCCGTAAATAGAATCATCGCCGGCACCGCCAAACAGACTGTCTTTACCATCGTTGCCGAAAATCCTTTCTGCATCTGACGCGCCCCTCACAGTATCATTGCCGCCCAGCATCCAAAGTCCCCCAGGAAAACTGGCAAGTTGTCCCGGTGCAAGTGTAATATTTTCAGCAGTATTGTCTCCTACCAAGCGAGGGATGCCTGAATTATCTGGCGTGAGTACCATAGTTGTAAATTTTGTGTAATGCGATCGTGGATATCTTACAATTATCTCCATCTTGGCACAACCAGATCGTAAAATCGCACATTAAAATAAAAGTTAAAACTACAGCCAATGCCAATTATCTTAGTTAAAGACTTAAGCAAAGTATATCCCGTAGCGATTAAGGAACCGGGACTGAAAGGAACCATGCAGCACTTTTTTAAGCGCACTTACCGCAATATCAAAGCTGTTGAGGGTGTTTCTTTCAGTATTGAACCTGGTGAAGTGGTGGGGTTTCTGGGGGCTAACGGTGCGGGCAAAACTACGACGCTGAAAATGCTGACTGGCTTGATTTACCCGTCTGGTGGTACTGTCACTGTGTGCGATCGTACTCCTTTCCGTCGCGAAGCAGCTTTTCTGCAAAGAATCACCTTAGTCATGGGGCAGAAACAGCAGTTAATTTGGGATTTACCCGTACTCGACTCTTTGCGAATCAATGCCGCAGTCTACGGCATTCCCGATCGAGATTACCGACAGCGAGTTGGGGAGTTAACGGAGATGTTATCCCTAGAAGGCAAATTAAATCAGGCAGTACGCAAGTTGTCTTTAGGCGAACGAATGAAAGCTGAATTGATGGCGGCGCTGCTACACCAGCCGGAGGTATTATTTTTAGATGAACCGACTTTAGGTTTGGATATCAACGCCCAGTTTAGTGTCAGGCAATTTCTGCGAGAATATAACGAGCGCTATCAAGCAACAGTGCTGTTGACAAGTCACTATATGGCTGACATTACGGCTTTATGCAAGCGTGTTTTGTTAATCCATGAAGGGCAATTAGTTTATGATGGCAGTTTGGACGGATTGCTCGACAGGTTTGCACCTTACCGAGAAGTCCAGGTAAAATTAGCCGAACCGCTAGCAAAAGATAGCGCTTTTGCTTACGGCGAGGTAGAATCTATTGAAGGTAATTCAGTCCGGTTTTTGGTCAAAAGGGAGGAGCTGACGGCGAGCGTGTCGAAGATTTTGGCCCAGTTGGAAGTGATAGATTTGACTGTCACAGATCCGCCAATTGAAGAGGTAATCGGTCGAGTTTTTCGCACCGGAAAAGTGTAGAGTTCCCCCCAGATTCCCTAAAAAACAAGGTGTTTTACTCTCAAGAAAAAGATAGGTACGTTGTTGGGCTTCAGCCCTCTTTCGGCGTATATAGAAAGAGGGCTGAAGCCCAACAACGTACCTTTACCTATATTTTTTTTAGTGAGATTGATATGAAAAAAATAATCAGAATTGCTAAAACCTTGCTCCTGACTTACTACGCTTATATGCTCGAATACCGGGCAGAATTATTTTTGTGGGCCCTGTCGGGAGCTTTGCCGTTTATCTTGATGGGCGTGTGGATGCAAGCATCAGAAAGTGGTCAGTTTGGACTAAAGGCGATCGACTTTGCCCGTTACTTTTTGGCAGCTTTCATTGTCCGACAAACTAATGTAGTTTGGGTGATTTGGGAGTTTGAAAAAGAAGTAGTTCAAGGCAAGTTATCTAATAGATTGTTGCAGCCTCTAGATCCAGTATGGCATCACTTCGCATCCCATGTTTCCGAAAGGTTTGCGAGGCTACCTTTTGTATTCGGATTAGTGCTGCTGTTTTTTGCACTTTACCCACAGTCTTTTTGGATGCCGAGTTTGGGCAGGTTTTTGCTGTTTTCCTTGGTTGTCGTCTTGGCTTTTTGCTTGCGGTTCCTGATCCAGTATACCTTTGCGCTGTTTGCTTTTTGGATAGAGCGCGCAAGTGCGATCGAGCAATTCTGGTTTTTGATTTATCTATTTTTGTCGGGACTTGTCGCACCGCTAGAAGTGTTTCCCCCAGCAGTGCGCGCAGTGGTTTTGTGGACTCCGTTTCCTTATTTGATTCATTTTCCTGCTTCAATTTTGATCGGATTGCCCGTTGATGTTGGCCGCGGTTTGTTGGTGATGCTGGGTTGGGGTGTGGTGTTTTTTGTGTGGAATCGGTGGCTGTGGCGGCAGGGTTTAAAACAGTATTCAGGGATGGGAGCTTAGACAGTTGACAGTTGACAGTTAAGAGTTGGCATTAGTGACAAACAACTAATGACTGATGACTGCTGTCCACTGTTAAATTCTAAGGCCACCATCGCGCGACATCTTGAATGGCGGTAACAATTTCCATAATTGCATCTTTGCCACCTAATTTATAAACTACTGGTGTTAGAGCATCTATATTTTCATGAAATTCTGGGCGCTTGAGTTTAGATAAAGTGGTTTTCATGATTTCTAACCACATTTTGTATACCTCATTTTTGGGTTGGGATGATGGCATTGCGTTCAATAAAGAACTTAGCACTTTAGCGCGATTGGATTCAGACTGAATTTGACTTGTTATTTCTAGCAATTCTGAGTACAAATTTTCTGGTAATTTTTCCGCCAATGATGAGAGAACTCTAACGAGATCGGATTCAGACTGAATTTGACTTGTTATTTCTAGCGCTTCGGAGTACAAATTTTCTGACTGTAATTTTTCCGCTAATGATGACAGAATTTCAGCGCGAGTAGATTGATTCTGAATTTGACGTGCTGTTGCTAATGCTTCGGAGTACAAATTTTCTGACTGTAATTTTTCCGCTAATGATGAGAGAACTTCAGCGCGAGTAGATTGATTGTGAATTTGACGTGCTGCTGCTAATGCTTCTGAGTATAAATTTTCTGGTAAATTTACCGCCAAAGATGATAAAACGCGATCGCGATACTCTTCATCTTGAATTTGACGTGCTGTTGCTAATGCTTCCAAGTACATATTTTCTGGTAACTTTTCCGCCAAAAAAGATGAGAGAAATTTATAGATATAAAATTCATCTTGAGTTTGACGTACTGTTGCTAATGCTTCCGAGTACAAAGTTTCAGACTGTAACTTTGTCGCTAAAGATAAGAGAACACTAGCGCGATACTTTCCATTATGAATTTGACGAGATATTTTTAATGCTTCCGAATACAAACTTTCTGGTAAATTTTCCACCAAAGATGAGAGAACTATAGAGCGAGCTTCTTCATCATGAATTTGACGTGTTGTTTCTAATGTTTGAAAATACAATTTTTTTGGTAACTTGAGTACCACAGATGAGAGAACTGTAGCGCGATCGAATTCATACTTAATTTTACCTGCTGTTTCTAATGCTTCCAAGTGCAAATTTTCCGAATGTAACTTAGTCGCTAACGATGAGATAACACCAGCACGATAGTATTCATTCTGAATTTGACGCGATATTTCTAATGCTTTTGAGTATAAATTTTCTGGCATTTTTTTTGCTAACGATGATATAAAATCAGCGCGCTCGTATTCATTCTGAATTTGACGCGATATTTCTAATGCTTTCGAGTATAAATGTTCTGGCAACTCCTCTGCTAAAGAGGATAGAACATAAGTGGGATAAAATCCATACCGAATTTTTCCTACTGTTTCTAATACTTCCAAGTACAAACTTTCTGAATGTAAGTTTTCCGAATGTAGCTTTGTCGCTAAAGATGATAGAACACAAACACGATTATATTCATCATGAATTTGACGTACCGTTCCTAATGCTTCGCAGTACAAATTTTCTGGTAATTTTTCCGATAACCATGAGAGAACATCAGCGCGAGAGCATTCATACTGAATGTGACGCACTATTGCTAATACTTCCAAGTATAAATTTTCTGATTGTAACTTTATTGCTAAAGATGATAGAACACGAGCGCGATACTTTTCATGGTAAATTTGACGTGCTATTTCTAATGCTTCCGAATCCAAATTTTCTGGTAATTTTGTCACTAACAATGAGAGGACACGAGCGCGATCGTATTCATCCCAGATTTTACGTACTACTTCTAATGCTTTCGAGTACAAATTTGCTGGTAATTTTTGAACTAAATATGATAAAATTTCTGCTCGATCGGACTCATGCAAACTTAGACTTATTATTTCTAATACTTCGCTGTACAAAGTTTCCGACTGTAATTTTTCCGATAAAGATGAAATAACTTTAGCGCGATCGGACTCATCCATAATTTTACTTACTATTTTTAATCCTTGAGAGTACAGGTCTTCTGACTGTAATTTTTCGGCTTGTAAAAAATATGAGAGTAGATCGGCCCGAGAAGATTCATCCTGAATTTGATGTATGATTTCTAATGCTTCGGAATACAAATTTTTCGACTGCAACTTTTCTACTAAAGATGAGAGGACAAGCGCGCGAGTGGATTTATCATGATAGTATTCATTCTGAATTTGAGGTATTTTTTCTAATGCTGTTGACAACGCTTGATTTTTTAGGTTGTCTGGCAAATAATCAGCTAGCGCAATTAATGAATATGCTTTAGCTACTAAATCCGGTTTTTGCAAAGCATAAGCTAGCCCTTGTTCTGGTTTCCAATATCCATTTTTTACCAGCATAACCAGCAATTTTTCTGGTATATTTGCCGACAAACTATTCAAAGAAGAAACTATTAACCCATAGCGACACTGTAAACTTATAACCTCCGATCGATCTTTTTCAAAATCAGTTTCTGTTAATGCCCAAGCACGCGAAACATCCGTTAAAAAACCTGCTACTTGACCTAATTTTTCCCGCACTTCATACCAGCCATTATGCCCACTCGCTGACTCTTCCCGCAATAGCTGGTGAATTTCTGCTATTTTCTCCGTTTTTTCTAAATGCCAAACTAAATATTGATGAATGTAACCGTCATCTGGTAAAGTATGCCAGTAATTATCTGCTGTTTGCTGTTGATATTTATTCAGTAATTGAATGTGAGCATCTTCCCACTTTATCCCCAACCCCAGCAAATCGCCTTGACGTTTCGGTTTTTGAGGTGCAGTTAACAAATTCCGCGCTAAATCGTGGAATAAATCGTGCAATCTATAAGTTATTGTCCCATCAGCCAGAGTCACCCCAGGTAATAACAATGCTTGACTTTGAAAATACTGCAAAATTGCCATTGCATCTCGTTCGTCTATATCCCAAACTGTCGCTGTCATCAGGTGAGTTATGTTTGCATCTTCCGGTAACACCCCCAACCAAGCAAAACACTCTCGCTCGTATTCTTCTAACCGTTTAATGCTCAGATTCAATGATGCTTGCAAACTGAGTTTTTTAAACTTCTCATCATCACCAAGATTTCTGATTCCGGGGTCTTGCAACGATTTTAACCGAGCAATTTCTTGCTGGATATCTGCAATCAAAACTTGCCAATTCGTGCCGTTAGCAACTTGTACGGCAGCTAATTCTAACGCTAACGGTAAATAACCAACAGCTTTAGCTAAGCATTTTGCTGACTCAATTTCACTTATTTCTAGTTGCTTCCCCAGTGTTTTCAGTTTCTGCACCAATAAATCTAATGCTTGGGTTTTCGTCATCACATCTAGGGGATACGTGCTAGCACCAAGCACATTCGCGATCGAAGCATCGCGAGTAGTTACTAACAGACAACAGCGAGAACCGCCAACATTAAAAGCTTTTACATATTCCCACCCGTTATTTTTATCTATCCAAGCATCATCCACCACCAACAGCATTGCTTTATCCGTCATTAGGGTACGCAAATGCAGTGACGTACTGTGCATATCTGTGACGGGATAATTATAATCCCCTAAACCATGCACCCAATCAGTTAATCGCTGGAGAACATTTGGTTCTTGACCTAAAGTCGCCCAAAGTATACCATCGCTAAAATGGTTTTGGATATCTCTGTCATGTGCTAAAGCTGCTGCTGATGTTGATTTACCAACAGAACCCAAACCGTGAATGGCACTAACAACTAAAGTTCGATTATTAGCTAGCAAGCGCTGTTTTAAATCCTTGCTAATTTCTGGGCGGTCTACATAGTAATCTGGTAAAGGTGGTGCTTGAAATAATTTTAGCCTCTCTAACTCAACACCATCAGTTAAAGAGGCTGATAAGGGTCTGTGTTTTTCTCGGCAATAGTTTGCGGTTGCATCACTAAAGTATCGCCAGGAGGAAGAGATTTTTGGCAGGGTAAACTATCCTCAATAAAATTTTTCACACCCAAATAGACTTTTTTATCTCCCGGTTGCGGTTTAGCAATGGTATCGTGATTTGCTTCTACTGCTATAGGCTTTACATCTTTAATACCGGGATTGGCGCTGCTTGCATTAACAATCAAAATACCGCTAGTCGGTCTTGTTTCATAATAAACTTTTGTGGTAATCTCAAACTCATCAACGTGTTGGCGATACCATTCATCAAGTTCGCGTAACTGCGGTGTGTGAGCTTTAAGTTCTTCAACATTAACCGTAGTCAAAAAGCCAGTTAAAGATTGTACCCATTGAGCAACGTCGGAACCAAGATGGGGAGTAGATAAAAATACAATGCCCTTGCTAGAATCAATTACCGCCTTTTTGCGTTTGTTTCGCGAAAAATTTTCTGCGGTACTCAGCATTTTTTTTACCAGCAACCCGCCCATGCTGTGAGTCACAAAAATTATCGGGCGATCGCCAATGTTAAAATTTTCTAAATCGTCTAAAAAGTTACTAGCCTGGTCAAATAGCGGCATAGCAGAACCGCTAGCCCTTAATCGTGCTGCATCGTAACCAAAACTCCAAATCCCGACATCTTTTAAATCATCTCCCAGCCACTTCAACCAAAAATTATCTTTTTCGTAATCTCGATCGCTAGGATTTTGCCAGTGCCAAGTATTCCAAGCATGACCGGCCAAACCGTGGACAAAAACTACATCCCCTCGCCGGGTGGAGTTGTCGCAACCCGATATTTTAATCAAACCCGTCATGTTGCTGTCTTCATTTGGCTGCGAATCTGTAGTTCTTTTACCAAACATTCTAGATTTCCTTTCCCGCAACAACCTCTGACAAAATTATAACTGATGAAGGTATTATTGACAAGCATATATAATGGTTATTAAAAAGATGAGGTATCACTGACAGCTTATATAACCACTTAAACTAAGAGGGCCCAAGCCCAACAACGTACCTGATCTTTCTGAGAAAGGCTATATCTACAGTCTTGGCTTTTTGTTTGCGGTTCCTGATCCAGTATACCTTTGCGCTGTTTGCTTTTTGGATAGAGCGCGCAAGTGCGATCGAGCAATTTTGGTTTTTGATTTACCTGTTTTTATCGGGACTTGTCGCGCCGCTAGAAGTATTTCCTCCAGCAGTGCGCGAAGTAGTTTTGTGGACTCCGTTTCCTTATTTGATTCATTTTCCTGCTTCAATTTTGATCGGATTACCCGTTGATGTTGGCCGCGGTTTGTTGGTGATGTTGGGTTGGGGCGTGGTGTTTTTTGTGTGGAATCGGTGGCTGTGGCGGCAGGGTTTAAAACAGTATTCCGGTATGGGAGCTTAAACAGTTGACAGTTGACAGTTGACCTCATGCAAAAATGCAATCGCCACCATCCGACAATTGCATAAAAAATATTTTTTTGTATCCAAAAATACAAAAGTTTACAAGAAATTCTTATATTAATAAAACCAACGACGGATAAACGAGATAAAAGAGATTCTAATGACAGCCAAAAAAAACCTGATTGTAATCGGCAATGGCATGGTAGGTCACAAGTTCCTAGAGTTAATGGTAAGTTCGGATGCTGCCAAACGCTGGAATTTAATTACTTTCTGTGAAGAGCAGCGGGTTGCTTACGATCGCGTAAATCTCAGCGGATTTTTCTCTGGCAAAACAGCGGGAGATTTATCTCTAGTTGCACCAGGATTTTATCAAGAAAACGGCATTCAAATTCATATCGGTGACAAAGCAGTCGCCATCAATCGGGAACAAAAAACTGTCTCTTCAGCCAACGGTTTAGAGGTTCCCTACGACAAAATTGTTCTCGCCACTGGTTCTTACCCATTCGTACCGCCCATTAAAGGCAAAGACGCGGCAGGCACTTTTGTTTACCGGACAATTGACGATTTGGAGGCGATGTCAGATTATGCTAAAAATTGCAAAACAGGTGTAGTAATTGGCGGCGGTTTGTTGGGTTTAGAATGCGCTAATGCTCTGCAAAATATGGGTTTGAAAACTCATGTGGTTGAGTTTGCATCGCGGCTGATGCCCGTGCAAGTTGACGAGGTTGGTGGTGCGATTCTCCGCAACAAAATTGAGGAGTTGGGGGTTTCGGTTTACACGAGCAAATCTACCACTGAAATTGTCAGCGAAGATGGCAAAGTTACTAAAATGCTGTTTGCTGATGGTTCGGAATTGGCAACGGATATGATTGTGTTTTCTGCTGGTATTCGCCCTCGGGATGAAATTGCCCGAGGTTGCGGGATTGAAGTGGGAGAAAGGGGCGGTATTACGATTAACGATCGCTGCCAAACTTCGGATTCTGATATTTATGCGATCGGCGAATGTGCACTTTATCAAAATCGCATCTACGGTTTAGTTGCCCCTGGTTATACAATGGCTGGGGTAGCAGCGGATATTTTGAGCAGCGCTGCGGATGACAGCACTAGCACTTTCACCGGTGCGGATATGTCCACAAAACTCAAACTTTTGGGAGTGGATGTGGCGAGTTTTGGTGATGCTTTTGCACATTCTGCCGGTGCTAAAGAGATTGTTGTTGCTGACAATTTCCAAGGCACTTACAAGAAATTAGTTTTAAATCAAGATGGTAGCCGAATTTTAGGCGGGATTCTCGTCGGAGATGCTTCTGCTTACGGCACTTTGCTGCAATTCATGCAAAATGATATTGCTTTGCCGCCACATCCTGAAGATTTGTTGATGCCACCGCGCGAAGGCGGAGCACCTGCTGGTTTTGGTGTGGAGAGTCTGCCGGATTCTGCTCAAATTTGTTCTTGCAATAATGTTAGTAAAGGGCAGATTTGTGAGGCGATTCGCGATCGCAATTTAACAGATGTCGGCAGTGTCAAGAAATGCACTCAAGCTGGTACGGGCTGCGGCGGTTGCGTGCCTTTGGTGACGGATATCTTTAAGTCGGAGATGAAGAAAGCCGGGGTTGCTGTCAAGAATCATCTCTGCGAACATTTTGAGTATTCCCGTCAGGAATTGTACCATTTGGTGCGCTCTCAAGAGCTGAAAAGCTTCGACGAGACGATCGCCAAACACGGCAAAGGGCGCGGCTGCGAAATTTGCAAGCCTGCTGTGGCCTCGATGCTAGCTTCTACTTGGAATGACCATATTCTAGAGAAGTCTCACGTTGGTTTGCAAGATACCAACGATTACTATTTGGCAAACATTCAGCGCGACGGTACTTATTCGGTGATACCGCGCATCCCGGGTGGAGAAATTACGCCGGAGAAGTTGATTGCTTTGGGAGAAGTTGCCAGGGATTTTGGACTTTATACTAAGATTACTGGGGGACAGCGGATCGATTTGCTTGGTGCTCGGGTGGATCAGTTGCCGCATATTTGGCACCGCTTGATTGATGCGGGATTTGAGTCTGGCCACGCTTACGGTAAGGCTTTGCGGACTGTAAAATCTTGTGTTGGTAGCACTTGGTGTCGCTTTGGGGTGCAGGATTCAACGAGTTTGGCGATCGAGGTTGAGTTGCGCTATCGCGGTTTGCGAGCTCCTCACAAATTTAAGTCTGCTGTGTCGGGCTGCACTCGCGAATGTGCGGAAGCTCAAAGCAAGGATTTTGGGATAATTGCTACTGAGAAAGGTTGGAATTTGTATGTGTGCGGTAACGGCGGGATGAAGCCGCAGCACGCAGTTTTGCTGGCGTCTGATATCGATAAGGAAACTTTGATTAAGTATATCGATCGCTTTTTGGTCTTGTACATTCGCACGGCGGATCGTTTGGAACGTACTGCTACTTGGTTGAACAAACTTGAGGGCGGAATTGAATACTTGAAGCAGGTGATTATTGAGGATTCTCTGGGCATTTGTGCTGAGTTGGAGGCGCAGATGGAGCATTTGGTGAATACTTATCAATGCGAGTGGAAAACGACGATTGAAGACCCGCAAAAGGTGCAGCGATTCCAGCATTTTGTGAATTCCGATTTGCCAGATCCGAGTATTGTTCGTGTCGAGGAACGGGGACAAACTCGCCCTGCTTACGAGCATGAAAAGGCCATAGCTGGAGTTTCGGATAAATAACAGCGATCGGGTTTGTAGTGAGGACTTTAGTCCGCAGGAGTTTTAAGAGGACTGAAGTCCTCACTACAAACCAATTTAGCGTGATAACGTTTGTAGTGTGGACTTTAGTCCGCAGGAGTTTTAAGAGGACTGAAGTCCTCACTACAAACCAATTTAGCGCGATCGGGTTTGAGGACTTTAGTCCGCAGGAGTTTTAAGAGGACTGAAGTCCTCACTACAAACCAATTTAGCGCGATCGGGTTTGAGGACTTTAGTCCGCAGGAGTGTTAGGAGGACTGAAGTCCTCACTACAAACCAATTTAGCGCGATCGGGTTTGTAGTGAGGACTTTAGTCCGCAGAAGTGTTAGGAGGACTGAAGTCATCACTACAAACCAATTCACCGTGATAACGTTTGTAATGAGGACTTTAGTCCGCAGGAGCTTTAAGAGGACTGAAGTCCTCACTACAAACCAATTTAGCGGTTTTTAACCGGAAATTGGGAAGGAAATTGTATTAAATTAACAGGAAAAAAATGGTTCAATCATTACAGGTTTCCGATACAGTAACAACTTGGGTAGATGTGTGCTCCCTGGATGCGATCGCCCCAAATACAGGAGTTTGTGCTTTGGTGGCTGGGGAACAAGTGGCTGTTTTCCGAGTGGGAAACGGGGATGAACTGTATGCTTTGAGCAATTACGACCCGTTTAGCAAGGCTTTTGTGTTGTCCCGAGGACTTGTGGGCGATCGCAGCGGCACTCTCAAAGTTGCTTCTCCGATTTACAAGCAGAATTTTAGCTTGGCTACTGGCCAGTGTTTGGACGATGAAACGGTAACAATTCCGACTTTTCGGGTTCGGGTTGCAGGCGATCGCGTCCAAGTAGCAGCTAGCTAGATTCAACCCCCCAATTGTTCGAGATTTATCCGCCAACACCCAACATTCCGATTGGGTGATGGCGGATTTTGCATTGGGGCGCGATCGACCCAGTAGTTTTGATATAAAATAGAGTCGATCCGCTGCATACTACAATCTGGATCGGACAGCGGTAGAAATCGCATCTACAGTCAAACTTTCGTCCGCCTGCACGGTGTAAAGAAGATAGAGTAATTTCAACCACTCGGTTTTCTATCCGCTATACAAGCGGGTTTTGTATCTCTAGAAGCCTTTTCAACCGCGAGCGTCTTATTTCAGATTTTCAATGCAAACAAACTTTAGGGGGTAGGATATCAGTATGTTGTTAAAAAAACTTGTTGCCGAAAATCATCCCCAGACAGTGGCAGAGTTAATTGACGTACAACTCAAAACAGGTCAACTGACTGGGGCCCAAGTCCAAACACAGGTTTTCGGCCAGCACTGGCGAGACGAATCTTTGCACGAATTTCTCCAAGAAATTGCAGCCAAGCTCGACAAAGAAACAGCGAGCGAAGTTATAGAATATTTGATAACTCAAAATGGTCAACAAGAAAAATTTATTAATTTATTGTTAGCAGCAGAATGCCTATCAAGAGTTAAAAATGGCATCAATGAAACAACCGAAAAAAAACTGTTAAACGCTTTAAAAAAGTTATCGCAATACGGTACGGTTTTTCTGATTCTTTATCAAAGCGCTGAAGAATTGCAGGAAACTTATCAAATTCGCTATCGATCGATCGCCGCGATCGCCCAAACTTGGAAAAACGACCCGCAAACCCTGCCTTGGCTCAAAATACTAGCACACTCCAGCGACAGCGGCGAAGTCCGCGCCACAGCAGTCAAAGCCATAGCCTGCGGTTGGCCTGACGATCCAGAAATTTATCTGATGCTCAAAAACCTCGCTAAATCCGATCGAAGCTGGGCAGTGCGATCGGCTGCAATCAAAGAAATGGCTTCTGGTTGGCCCTCTAACAGCGATACCTTGCCGCTGCTAGCGGTTCTGGCTCAGTCCGATCGCAGTCCCGCCGTCCGCACCTGCGCCCTGGAACAGTTGGCCTCTCATTGGCCCGATCGCACAGATACCTTGCTGCTGCTGAGAACTGCCGCCGAATCCGACGAAAATTTGGGAGTGCGAGTCGTAGCGTGGCAAGAAATAGCCAGAGGTTGGCACAGCGTTTTAGGCACGGTATCCCAGCTCAAAAACCTTGCCCAGACAGGAAGTTCTACCCTGCGAACAGTAGCGGTGCGGGAATTGGCAGCGGGTTGGCCCGCCGATGACGAGGTTTGCTTGCTGCTGAAAACCCTAGCCACCTCCGACAGCAACGAAGAAGTGCGAACAGCGGCGATCGAAGAATTGGCCTCGCGCTGGCCGGGCGAACCAGATATTTACCCGCTGCTGAAAAGTCTCGCCCAGTCCGACGCGAGTTCCACCGTCCGGCAGGCGGCAGTCCAAGGAATTGCCTCTGGCTGGCCATCTAAGCCCGAAACTCTGGCTTTTTTGCAAAATATAGCTACGAGCGATCTCGACGCCGAACTGCGCGAAATAGCCTTGCAACAAATTGCTTCCTGTTGGCCCGACAGCCCAGAGACACTGCCCCTGCTGCAAAAAATTGCGAACTCAGATGATTATTGGACTGTGCGGCAAGTGGTAGTTGCAGCCGCAGCCACCTTACCGTCAGCCAGTCTCGAAGTCTTTGAATGGTTGAAAATTCTGGCTGAATCAGACAGACACATCAACGTCCGAGAAACTGCGGTGGAACAGATAGGAAGAGTCTGGGGACACCGGGGCGAGACCCTGCCTTTTCTCAAACAACTAGCGGAGTCGGAGCCCAATTCTCACTTGCTGAGCGTGCTGGTGCGAGAAATAGCGCGGGGATGGCCGCAAGACCGGGAAACCTTGTCTTGGTTGAAAATACAGCTTGAGGCTGGGGATGAGGAGGTGCGTGAGGTGGCGGTGCAGGAACTCGCTCGCAATTGGCCCGATGGTGCTGAGACTTTGCGGATGTTGGAGGCTAAAGCAGAGGGCGATGAGAGTTCGGCTGTCAGGAAAATTGCTTTGCAAAAGTTAGCCCGGGGGCGGACAAATGAGTCTCAAACTTTTGAGTGGCTGAAAATTAGGGCCGAGCAGGATGATGATTCGCAAGTGCGGGCGATCGCTCTGGTAGAGTTAATTCGGGGATGGAAGGACGAACCGGGAATGTTTGAGTTTTTGCGCCACAGAGCTCTTACCGATCCCTACGATAGAACAGGTTCTTTTGCTTACAATCCCCGGTTTACAGCACTCGAAGCAATTATCGAACATTATCCCGAAAATGAGGAAACTTTGCGATTGGTGCGATCGCTCGCAGTTTCCGATGCAGACGAGCAAGTGCGGGCTTTAGCGGGCCGCCGGTTGGCGAGTCAAGATTGGTAATTAGTCATGGGGCATCGGGCATCGGGCATCGGGCATCGGGCATCGGGCTATTTATAACGGTGCTCAGAAAGATGAGGTATGTTGTTGGGAAGAGAGCCCTTCTTAGTTTAGTGGTTATATAAGCTGTCAGTCATACCTCATCTTTTTAAGAAAGGCTATATATATTGATTTTGCCGCACGATTGATGTTGATTCTTGCACCGAATTGATGTTGATTTTTCCACGCGAGCGATGGGTATTTTTCCACGCGAGCGATGGGTATTTTTCCACGCGAGCGTCCCCGCTCGCACTGTGGGATTTCCGACAATCTTTGTTGATTTTTGCCCGCGAGTGGGCTATTCTTTCCCGCGAGCGTCCCCGCTCGCACTGTGGGATTTCCGGCAACTTTTGCCAATTTTGACCCGCGAGCGATGGGTATTTTTCCACGCGAGCGGGGACGCTCGCACTGTGGAATTTCCGGCGATTTTTGCCAATTTTGATCCGCGAGCGATGGGTATTTTTCCACGCGAGCGATGGGTATTTTTCCACGCGAGCGGGGACGCTCGCACTGTAGGATTTCCGGCGATTTTTGCCAATTTTGATCCGCGAGCGGGGGCTATTCTTTCCCGCGAGCGGGGACGCTCGCACTGTGGGATTTCCGGCAATTTTTGCCAATTTTGACCTGCGAGCGGGGGTTATTTTCCACGCGAGCGGGGACGCTCGCACTGTGGGATTTCCGGCGATTTTTGCCAATTTTTCCACGCCGTCCCTCGCACTCAATCCAATTTGCAATTAAATGAGGTAAATCAATGTCATTCAAACAAGATTTTATTCAATTACCACTTCCCAAAAACATCCATTTCATAACCTTCGTTACCTGGGAAAGACTAGAACTAACTCCACCAGCTCGACAAGTTGTTCTAGATTCTACCTTGCACTTTCACAACCAAAGATATCAACTATTCGCTGCCGTTATTATGCCAGATCACGTACATCTTTTGCTTCAGCCTTTTCCAAAGTCTAACTCTCAAAACTGGTCAATTGGAAGCCTGCTGCATAGTCTTAAAGGCTTTAGTTCTACAGAAATCCCTAAAGTAATGAAGCATATCGGTAAAGTTTGGCAAGATGGGCGACACGCCGAAATTATTAACAGCCACCAACAGTTTATCAATACCTGGGAATATATTAAACAAAATCCTGTCAAAGCTAACTTGTCAGATACGCCTGAAAAATATCCTTTTTTATGGGAAAACAGCTAATCTGACGACAAAAAGTGCTGTCCCCGCTCGCGATCAATTTATTCTCAAAACACCTATATTCATTCCCAGAACACCTATATTCATTGGGTACATCTCAGTTTTGTAAAAAGCTTTTTTTGTAGTGCGAGCGTCCCCGCTCGCGTGTACAATAGGCGAATGGGGACAGCACTCTAAATGCAAAACTGAGATGCTCCCTATTTATTCCCACAAAAGGGCGATCGCAAATCGCACCGCTTCCCCCATCATCGAACAGCGAATACTCGCCGACGCCGTTTTCTCCCACCTCAACAACTGTTCCCGAAAACCCGCGTCTTGCTTGGCCCGCTCCACGATCGCCTGACTGATGACTTTCTTCTGAATCTGCTCTGTCGGAACACCTTGCTGCTTCAAATAATCCAACAACCGCTGTACGCTTTCAGAGAATTTATCCGGCGTCTGAGACATCAAAATAAACGAAATTTGGCGCACCATTCGCTCGTAGATTTCCTGTCTTCTGAGCAACACCTCTTTTGGGAGCGGCCTCGGTGGCTGCGGTGTTGCTGACTCCTGCTGCGAACCGTTATCCGCAACAGCCAATCCCAGCAAAATCAAAATTTCAGCGCCCTTAGCTAAAACCTTTTCCAACATATCTGGATAAAGCGCCAATATGCGATCGCCCAAAATCTTACCATTCACCAAACGGTTCGCGCTCAGCCGCAGTAAATTTTGCTCTCGGGCAGACTCAAAAAATTGAATGTTCAACTGAAGTTCGCAACTCTCTAACTCCACCCGACGCACCGTAAATACCAAAGCCTCCCAATTAGGAAACTCACCAAAACACACCTCCACAATCGAACTTTCTTCGTGATACTGCTGTCCCAATTCCCCAGACTCAAAATCGCGATCGACCGGAAAGCGATTTGCCACAACTTTTGCAGTATAATCAAAGTCAGTAAAAACATAACGACAGTTAACTTTCGACAGATCGACCTCTTGAACCTGCCAATTTTGAATGCAGCACCCCGTAAGCTGCGCCCCCTCCAAATCCGTCCGAATTAAATGGCACTCAATCAAACAAGCTTCTCTTAAATCCGCTTCAGCCAACATCGAATCCACCAAATAAGCGCCGCTTAAATCAGCTTTCCGCAAATCAGCACTGCGTAAATTAGCCTCGCTCAAATCCGCCCGCAGCAAATACACTTCTTGCAAGTTAGCTCGCAGCAAAAGCGCCTGCTTAAAACTCGCTTTCAATAAATAAGCACCCGCCAGATTCGCTCGACTCAAATCAGCCCGATCCAGCACCGCCTCAGTCAAATCCGCCCCCGCCAGCACAGCTCGGTGCAAGTCAGCGCCCGTCAGATTTGCCGATCGCAAAATCGCACCATTCAAATCAGCTTCAATCAAATTTGCACCGCTCAAAATTGCCGATCGCAAATTCGCTTCCACCAAATGCGCTTCCCGCAAATTAGCACCCGTCAAATTAGCACCAACAAGACTCGCGCGGTTGAGATTCGCCTCCATCAATTCCGCCATCATCAACTGCGCGCCGTCGAGTTTAGCTTTTTCCAAATTAATTTGGTCAGATTTAACTCCTTGAAGATTAGCACCGCCCAAATCCGCTTCGCACAGCGCCGCCCAATTAAGATCCGCTGCTTCCAAACAACCAAGACGCAAATCTGCTTTCGCAAGATTTGCTCCGCTCAAATTTGCCCCAGTCAGATTCGCCCCAGCCATCCCCGCACTGCGGAGATCCGCGCGGCGCAAACAAGCCCCAATTAACTTAGCATTGCTCAAAAAAGACCAGCTCAAATTAGCACCCGTCAAGTTAGCACCAGTTAAGTCTATTTCTCGAAGGTTGACACCGCTTAAACTAGCACCGCTGAGGTCAATATGAGCAAAGTTGCGCTCTCCCTCTTGGTAGCGCTGTAAAAATTCCTGTATTTGCATTCGCAGGGGAAGGGGAAGGGGAAGGAAAAAAACTATTTCTAGTCTGGTAAAATAACCATTCTCTCGTTTGTAGTGAGGACTTTAGTCCTCGGATTTTATGCGGACTGAAGTCCTCACTACAAACCAATTTAATACGTTTGTAGTGAGGACTTTAGTCCTCGGATTTTATGCGGACTGAAGTCCTCACTACAAACCAATTTAATACGTTTGTAGTGAGGACTTTAGTCCTCGGATTTTATGCGGACTCGCATTCCTCACTACAAACCAATTTAATACGCAAAATCATCTGATTCAGCAATTGCCCTGATTGAATAATCTTAGAGAAAGCGCTGCAATTCCTGCTGCAAATACTTTGCCCATTTAGTCGCTAGAGGAATTTCTGTAAAAGGAACCTGCACCGAAGCAGCATCTTTCAACAAAAATTCTAGGGCAATCGCCTTTCCAGAATTCGGCGGCGATTCTAAATCTACCACGGCACCGTTAACTAAAAGCCGCAGCGACTGCACATTTTTCAAAGAAAAACTTTGCAAATTCACAGGGCCGCTGCGAGTAGGTTTCCCCCAAGTCAAACAGTCTTCTTGCTGACCGAGTACAGCATAAATATCGTACTTTGCCTTGGCGAATTGTTCCGCCCAGACCCGATACGCTTCTAACTTTTGATACTCGTTCCATCCAGCCCAAGCCAGAGCAATAAAAAGTGCCAGCAGCGGCAGCCACATTAAACCTCTTTCCATGCAATATCCTTGTTGAAAATACTCCCGGTTTTGTTTGCCATCTGCTTTAATGATACAATTGATTGAACCCCTAAAACTTGCTCGGAAATTTAAACTAGAAACTCCAGCAATTTTCCCTCGATCGACAGCCACGGCCGACAAATACCAAACGCCTGTGCGCGAGTCATCCAGCAGCCGCCACCCGTAAAACTGGCGATCGCGCTGAAAATTGGGTTATTGTTGTGAACAAGCCTTCCCTAAACGGACGATCGGCCATGAAAAAGTTTTTCCTTTTGTGCTTATTTTTAATCGGGCTCGGCTGGGCGATTTCAAATTTCCCAGGACTGGCTACTCAAGGCACTTACGACTCGATTGTGCTGGATTTCCGCGAAGATATCGGTAATCCTAATGTTGCAAAACGAGTAGAAGAACTCGCCCAACAGTACCAAATCGCACCGCAACTCAACAGCGAATTCTCAGCATCAGATAATGTGTATGTTGTCAAGGGCGATCGCACTTTGCTAAACGCCCTGAGAAAATCAAATTTGGCTAAAGATACCGAATACATTGAACCGAACTACGTATACAGCGCTTTCGAGATTCCCAACGACCCCATGTATACCAAGCAGTGGAATCTTCGCAGCATCAACGTAGAATCTGCCTGGAACGAAACCAAAGGCAGCGGTACGACAGTAGCGATAATTGACACGGGCATTACCCCCGTTGCCGACTTAAAAGAAACCAAGTTTGTACCGGGCTACGACTTTGTAAACGATCGCCCCGAAGCCTACGATGACAACGGCCACGGCACTCACGTCGCAGGTACCGTCGCCCAATCAACTAACAACAACTACGGCGTCGCAGGCATCGCCTACGAAGCATCTTTAATGCCTCTGAAAGTATTAAGCGGCAGCGGTGGCGGTACAGTTTCCGACATTGCCGAAGCAATTAAATTTGCAGCAGACAATGGCGCAGATGTCATCAACATGAGTTTAGGTGGCGGCGGCGAAAGTCAGTTAATGGCAGAGGCGATCGACTACGCCCACTCTAAAGGCGTTGTCATCATCGCAGCCGCAGGCAACTCCGGCGAAAGTTCCGCCTCCTATCCCGCCCGCTATCCCCACGTCATCGGCGTTTCCGCCCTCGGCCCCAACGAAGAAAAAGCCGATTATTCCAATTTCGGCGCCGGGGTTGACATTTCTGCCCCCGGTGGTTCTGAACTGGGCAAAATTCTGCAAAGTACGATCGACCCAGAAACCGGCAACGAAATTTTTGAAGCCTACCAAGGCACCAGCATGGCTTCTCCCCACGTCGCCGGCGTAGCAGCCCTAATCAAAGCCTCGGGCATCACAGAACCAGACCAAATTCGCAGCATACTCTTGCAATCCTCGCGAAATGTCACAGAAGACCCCTTAAACCATTTTGGTTCGGGACATCTAGACGCAGGCGCAGCAGTTCAGCTAGCCCAGCGCGGACAAATCAACTTCCGCGACTTCTTCCGCTGGCTGCGCGACAACGGCTATCTCAGCCCCCGCTTCTGGATTGACGGCGGTGCAGTCGCCCTGTTGCCAAAAATTGCCATGGTGCTCGGTTCTTACCTGCTGGCTTTCATTTTGCGGAATTATTTCCCCTTCGCCTGGACTTGGGGCTTTTCCGGCGGCTTGATTGCTGGAAGTTCTGGCTTCTGTTTCCTCCGCAACTTGTTTGTATTTGACTTGCCGCAGTGGCCGATGAGAATCATGGGTAGTTCTATCCCCGAACTCGGCGGTGCAATTAACGGCAGCAGTATGCTCAATCCCTTATTTGCTAGCGTTTTAATTCCCGGGATTTTGATTGTTTTGCTGTTGGGACACAGAGAGTGGAAGTGGATCGCGATCGCAACTTCGATCGGCTTTGCTAGCTGTTTAGCAGTGAATGCTGTTCTCTCTCCCGCAGTTTGGGGATTGGGAACTGGTTTAGTAGCACAAACATTCTTGATTGTCAATGCTTTGTTGTGTTTTGGATTGGCACGTTTGGCGATTAAAACAGAGGCGCAGTCAGCATGAGTATTACAGTCAAAGGCGAAATTGAACGCAAAGGATTAGGCCCGGGCACTTGGGCTTTAGTCGGCGAAGATGGGGAAACTTACGAACTTAAGGATGCTCCTTCTGAGTTGAAAAAAGCTGGTCTTAAAGTCAGTGTCACAGGTGAAATCCGCAAGGATGTAATGACTTTTGCGATGATCGGCCCGGTGCTTGAGGTGCAGTCTTTCGATCTGTTGTAGGTCGATCGACTCCCTCCAACTTTCGCTCAAAAAAAACCCCGGCCAAAATTGGCTGGGGTTTATTAATCAGGGTGCATCTACATAATTTAATCTCCGCTCCGACAACACCACATTCAGGAAAATTTAGAAAATTTATTTGAGCAACTCAGTTTCTTTCAACATTTCTGCTAACCCAAGAGCAAAACTCCTAGAAACCGGGTTGCTGAGCTTATACTTCAGCCCTCAAACTATCGCTACCTCTCGTTATATCTAATTTTTGCCAAAAAAAACCCGGCCAAAATTGGTCGGGAGTTAATTAATCAGGGTGCATCTACCAATTAAGCTTCCTCAGAATTCCAGCGCAATCCGGAAAATCACCTCAATTTTTTTTCAGCATCAGCCTTAACACAAAAAAAACCCGGCCAAAATTGGTCGGGAGTTAATTAATCAGGGTGCATCTACTAATTTAGTCTCCGGCGCAACAGTACCTCGTTCCGGACAGTTTGGGAAATTTGCGACAATTGATGGCTTGAGGTGCGATCGCTCAAAAAAAACCCAGGGTGGTTTTATTGTCAGGATAGGAAATCTCAAACTACCAAAATTATCGCTCAAAGGTCGGCTCGCGTCTGGGACACAACTGTCATAATTAATAAAGGTACGTAGTTGGGCTTCAGCCCTCTTTAGACATATAGATAAAGAGGGCTGAAGCCCAACTACGTACCTATTTCTATGATGACTATAAAACCACTGCGATCGCTCAAAAAAAAACTCCCGGGCCAAAATTGGTTGGGAGTTAATTAATCAGGGTGCATCTACTAATCTAATCTCCGGTAGCACCGCACCTCTTTCGGGATAGTTTCGGAAATTGTCAAAATTGATGGCTTGATATCGTTTCTGGTTGGATCGGAATTATTTAACCGCAGAGAGCGCAGAGGGCACAGAGAGAGAAGATGGACATGAATACAGGGCTATGCAATCGGATTTGCTCTGAGGTGCGATCGCTCAAAAAAAAACTCCCAGGCCAAAATTGGTTGGGAGTTAATTAATCAGGGTGCATCTACTAATTTAGTCTCCGGTAGCACCGTACCTCTTTCGGGATAGTTTCGGAAATTAGTCAAAATTGATGGCTTGATATCGTTTCCGGTTGGATCGGAATTATTTAACCGCAGAGAGCGCAGAGGGCACAGAGAGAGAAGATGGACATGAATACAGGGCTATGCAATCGGATTTGCTCTGAGGTGCGATCGCTCAAAAAAAAACTCCCAGGCCAAAATTGGTTGGGAGTTAATTAATCAGGGTGCATCTACTAATTTAGTCTCCGGTAGCACCGTACCTCTTTCGGGATAGTTTCGGAAATTAGTCAAAATTGATGGCTTGATATCGTTTCCGGTTGGATCGGAATTATTTAACCGCAGAGAGCGCAGAGGGCACAGAGAGAGAAGATGGACATGAATACAGGGCTATGCAATCGGATTTGCTCTGAGGTGCGATCGCTCAAAAAAAACTCCCAGGCCAAAATTGGTTGGGAGTTAATTATCAGGGTGCATCTACTAATCTAGTCTCCGGTAACACTACACCTTTTTCCGGAGAATTTGGAAAATTAGCGAGAATTTATGGCTGTACGTGCGATCGACAAAAAAAACCGGCCAAAATTGGTCGGGAGTTAATTAATCAGGGTGCATCTACTAATCCTGTTTCCTGGGAATTCATTAGCAATCCGGAGAGTTGCATCAAATTTTTCAACAGGGCGATCGCTTCAGGATACGCAAAATCTGAATTTCGCCGTCGGGAGGGGCAATCGTATTTCGGATGGAGCGATCGAGGCAACGTCAGCGCCACAATAGAGTTTGGGGCTGGGTATTACCAAGAAGAATAGGTTTAAAGCCTCCTCCTTCGAGGGGGAAATAAAACAAAATTATTCACTGTTTCAATCCTCGGACTTAAAAGTAGAGGTCGCTCTCAAACTGTCAACTGTCAACTGTCAACTGTCAACTGTCAACTGTTTAACGCCGTTTGTTTTGATTTGTCGGCGGTTTGACAGGCTCTTGTCTGTTTAAGTAGTATAAAAGTGCGATCGATCCCCCTATCAAGATACCTACTACTACCAAACCAACAGCTATAACTTTTGCTCCTCCAGAAAAAAACACGTAAATAAACCCCAGATAAGGAACCCCTAACAAAATAGCAGTAGCTATCGTTTTTAAAGAGGTTAATTTAATCTCTATGTCCAGATGCTTGTAAGGTTTTCCTTGAAATTTGTAGTGGGTTCTAGATGAACCTAAACGCTGTGGACGAGTTATCAATGGTTTGGGACTAGGCATACCGTACTATTGGGGATATGTTCGTTAATAGTTATTTGTTCTGAAGTTTCCTATTTAATCCGGATTGAATCAGGGAAGGATGTAGATTGGAAGTTTGCGGTATATAAAAAAAGGCAAATTGCACTGCCACATCTCGCATAACGCATCTATTCTCTTCCCAGAACCACATCTATTTTCCTGAAATCCTTACCAAAATTATGTATTAATTAATTATCTGTAGTTGCAATACATTTGATTTTGATTGGAAGAGAATTATGAGTAAGTTCGATATTACAAGTTTCGATTTTGCAGACTTTGGCTGTTCTAACGGTAGCTCAATTCAATTTGGAATCAACATACTCAAAGGGCGTAAGGGATTTGGCATCGATCTCGATCCGAAGAAGGTAGCATCAGCCAAAGCTGCTGGATATGATGCCATCAAAGGAGATTTTTGCAATCTCGATCTCCCTGATGGTTGCGTAGATTTTACAATTCTCAACCATACTTTGGAGCATTTACCTAAATTAGATTATGCCAAAGAAGCCATAAAAAATGCTATCCGAATTTCGAGAAAATTCGTTTTTATTAAAGGGCCTTTTTTTGATGCAGATGACTACTTAAAATCTTTAGGACTAAAATTTTATTGGTCTGACTGGACAGGTCATACTTTACATCTCCAAGCCCAACAGGTAAAGAACATTCTTGAAGAACTCAATGTTCCCAACTATGAAATTTATGGGAGAGTCTTGGTTAACTCTTCTCAAGATACAACTATTCACCCGTTATCGTCACTCAAAAACCAACAGCATTGGGAACAAGAAAAACATGAAGTAAAACCAATAGTGGAATTCAACCAACCAGTTTATCGAGAAGTTGTTGGCATTATTTGGTTATCTAATAATGTAAGTGTATCCGATGTTCGCAATCTTCCATACAAACATTTGATTTATCAAAAAGGTCTCACTTTTTCTTGAGCGACTGAGTAAAGGTACGTTGTTGCGCTTCAGCGCTCTTAGCTAATATCAGGAAAGAGCGCCCAAGCGCAACTACGTACCTAATTTGTCAAATGCTGTAAACTATCAACTGTCAACTGTCAACTGTCAACAGTCAACTGTCAACTGTCAAAAGATATAATTCAGACTTTTGACAAGATCCACATTCCATGACAATTTCCATCAGCGCCAGGGATACTGTTACGAATATCTGTTTTAGCTAGCTGAGTTAAATGTGGCAATAAAGCCCGGATTTCTTCATCAGACAAGAGTTCAAGTTTTTGGCGCAGTTTAATACCAGCATCGTTCCAGTAACACCCACGTAAAATTGTAATATCTGGGAAAATTTCCTTGATACTATCAGCATTGTAGCCGACGCGATAATGCTGGTGATTTTTCCAGACACTTTCTCTCATTTTTTGATTGAGGTTAGTTTCATGACTGGCAAATGGAACAAGTGCAAATACATACTTCCGTGATGCTGCACGCATATTAATCGCTGCTGTTTTGTCAGCCTCGATATGTTCTAGGACTTCAATCGAGGCTACTAGATCGTAGGATTCTGATGAGGGAGTCAAAGTATCATAAGTGTCAAATTTGACATTTTCAATAACCCATTCGGTGGCCATCCGAACCCCTAATCGCTTTTGAATATTGGCTTTAGTATCAATATCCGTGAGGTAAAACTCAATTGCAGGAAATTCTAGAGCGAGAGCTACCTCCGTTAATCCAGCCCCACAGCCAACGCTGAGAAAGGATTTAATTTCTCCTGCCGTTTTTAAGGCTTCGATTAATCCTTCACGCATCTGAAGATAGCGTAGGTAAGCCCATCGTTTTCGGGTCATTAGTTGGAGCTGAACTTTATTGAGATATCGCCTTTGAAGAACAGGGTCTAACATAATACTTACTTAAAACTCCTAAAAACATCTATGAAGCAATTTGAAGTAGTTCATTGCAGAAAAGATTGTAAATGCTAAAAGCAGCACGTTTTGGTGAATATCTGGCCGCTGTTTCAATCGCATTTAACTTGAGTTGCAATAAGACATTTCGATCGGCTTGAATGAGCTTACCAATACCCTTGACACAATCCTCAATCGATGTGGTGTCAACGACTACGGAGTTAAAATCAGGGATTGCAAATTCATCTGTTCCTCCTTTATCGGGGACAACTGGAATGCAGCCAGAAGCCATTGCTTCTATAGCTGTACGGCCAAAAGCCTGGAAATCAGAAAGATCTAGAAATATATCTGAGTTTCGCAGCAGGGCCGCCACTTCGGAGCGACTCAGATGAGGGAAAATCGTAGTGTTTTCTGGAATCGGTATTCCAGCAGATTCAATCAGACTCCGGTCAGAGCCAAAGATAGTAAAATGTACTTGATTTGGAAACAACTCTGATAAAATTTTTGCCACGGCTAATGTACGACGGGGAGCGCGTCTGGCTGTGGTGAATCTTACCATCATAGAAATCTCTATACGAGAGTTTTCACTCTTGAGATCGGGGGAGTAAACTTGATGGTCGATGCTGGCTTCTACTTTGTGGACTTTAACAGCATGATTGCGATTAACAATCTCGCACAACCACTGAGTTTTAGCAAACTGGACTGCATGGGGAATCAGTCCATAGGATTGTCGCGCTTCTTCCCACTCGGGAGTATCTATGTAAGAAAATAATGGTTCGTAATCTTGTATGTAGTAAGCTGGCAATATCTGGGGATTTTCTCTAACTAATGCTTCCAGGATTTTTACTGAGCTGTAAGTAGTAGCACAGACTACGGAGAAATCTTGAGCTAATTTTTTGAACTCAGTTAAAGTTTGATAAGAAGCTGCAATTTCACCAATTTCGGGAATTTCTTTGTAACCTTTTAAAAAGTCAGTAAAGTTAGACTGATTGACGGCTATTTTGATAGGAATCCCAGAGCGATAAAGTGCTAAGGATTCTTGCACTACTGAATGAGCGCCTCCTCCACCGCCTTTGACGGGGAGAATAAACAAAATTTTGGGAAATTCACGATCGAAATTTAACTTGACAGCACCTCGCTCGTAGGAAACTGTTTTGGCTTGTGGATCGGGCTGACCGTTTTGGGCTAAGGCTTGCTTTAATTTGTAATAGGCTGGCGAAAAGTTTGGGTCAAGCTCGAATGCTTGACTGTAACAGCTAATTGCCTCTTCCCACTGCTGTTTTTGGCCCAGAAGTTCTCCTAAATTGTAGTAAAATTTAGCAGAAGAATCGGGTTTTAGTTCAATAGCTTTACGGTAGCTGGCGATCGCCTCATCGATCTGTCCCAGTTGTTGCAAAGCTTCGCCCAAACGATAGCAAGCAGTGGGGAGGTTGGGTTTGAGTTCGATCGCCTGACGGTAAGAGGCGATCGCTTCTGACCACTGCTTCATTTGACCCAGAGCATTTCCTAGGTTGTGGTAAGCTTTAGAAAACTTCGGTTGCAGCTTGATAGCTTGACGGTAACAAGGGATAGCCTCGGAATGTCTTGCTTGTTGCTGCAAAAGCTCTCCTAGGCTGAATTGCAACTCAGGAATATTTGGGTTAAGTTCGATCGCCTGACGGTAAGATGCGATCGCTTCAGTCCACTGCTTGAGTTGGCTCAGAGCATTTCCTAAGCTATGGTAAGCTTTGAAAAACTTCGGTTGCAGCTCTATAGCTTGACGGTAACAGGCGATCGCTTCCTGATATTTCCCTTGTTGCCGCCAAAATTCCCCTAAACTGTGGTGAAAGTCAGGGTTATTTGGGTTGAGTTCAATAGCTTGACGGTAAGCAGCAATCGCTTCTTCCATTTCTCCAAGTTGTTGCAAAGCTTCCCCTAAACGGTAGTAAGCTGTGGGGAGGTTGGGTTTGAGTTCGATCGCCTGACGGTAAGAGGCGATCGCCGACTCCCATTGCTTCTGTTGGCTTAGGGCATTTCCTAGGTTGTGGTAAGCCTTAGAAAACTTCGGTTGCAGCTCAATTGCTTGACGGTAACTGGCGATCGCTTCAGAATGTCGCCCCAGCCGTTGCAAAACCTCCCCTAAACTGCGGTGAAACTCAGAGTTATTTGGGTTGGCTTGAATAGCTTGAGCGTAAATTGCGATCGCTTCTTCTAATTTCCCTTCCCGTTCAAGTTTTTGACCAGTTTGGAAATGATTTTCTGCCTTTTCTAGCTCGACTTTTTCTGACATATAAAACCCTGTTTACAGTTGACAGTTGACAGTTGACAGTTGACAGTTGACAATTTTCTAGTAACCTGTAGCGAAAATCATTTGCTTTGAGTCGGATTTGATATGATACTAAATCCTGGTTAGCTACCTCCTTTGCGATCTCATATCAAATTCTCTCTTCATCTCAATCATTCATCTCTCTATTCTCTTCCTCTGTGCTCTCTGTGTTCTCTGCGGTTAAATAATTCCGATACAGCCGGAAACAATATCAAAGACCTAGGATGCGTCGCTACCAATAATTCTCGCCATCAACCAGGCTGTCGGCGAGCGACGCACCCTACAATTTATAACGGGGATGAACCCGGATTTAATATGATATGTTCGCGGAGCTTGAGGCGCAAACGATCGAGAGTTTGATTGTTTTTGATTTCCTCAGTCAAAGCTTTGACATTAATATCGGGATGCTTCTGTTTAAACGCTGTAGAACCTTGTTTAGAAAGCTCTTGACGGCGTTCGTGTCCAAAACTCTTAGACTTAGAGTGATAGACATAGGCATGGTCAGCGATCGCTAGTTTAAACCCAGCTTTCCTAGCTCGAATTGAAAAATCATTTTCTTCCCCATAACCGTAGGGAAAACTCTCTTCATCCAGCCACCCAATTGCCTCAAGCACTGCTCTCTTAATCATGTAGCAAAAGCCATTAACAAAATTCACACTTGGAAATGCCTTTTCCGAAACATTCTCTACCAATTGACTAAAAGTTTCCAGTGAAAATCCATCAGGAACGCTGTTAATCATCCAGCCCCCCTTATTGTCAAATATTTCGGGAATCGATTGCCAAGATGCACAATTTGACAGAGGCCCGACTATGCCAATATCTTTTCGTGAATTAGCACAGTCAACTAATTTTTCTATCCAGCCAGGTGTGACAATTGTGTCGCTATTCAACAAAATTATATAGTCACCCGTACTGGCTCGCATACCGATATTAGCTGCTTTGGTATAACCGCGGGCTGTCTCATTTCTCAAAACAATTGCTGGCGAAACATCTTTGACCCACGCCTGAATAAAATCTCTAGTTTCTGGTTGAGAACCATCATCTACGATGAGCAAGCGATAGTCAACCTTGGTGTGTCGGACAATAGAGGTTAAACACTCTTTCACATCCTCTAAAGCATTATGAACGCAGACAACAATATCAACTTGATATCGTAGAGATTTTGCGATCGGCGAGAATTGAACTGGCAACAGCATTTTTGAGGAGTTGACATAATTTGCCCTCTGCTTGCTATAAAAGTCGATCGTCTCGGCTTGCGACTCTATTGCCACATCCTCAAATCCATCCTTGATATTTATCAAGGCTTTCGATAACTGCAAAGAAAGTTCAAAGTCACCAGGCTTGAACTGTAGCCCCATCTGATAAAATACGATCGCTCCATCTCTATTGTTCTGTCTTGCGAGAGCATTACCCAAACCTAAATAGAGTTGCGGATCTTTTGGATTAACTTCCAAAGCCTTGTGATAGACTTTGATATTATCTGGATTTTCCTCAATAGCTTGACTGTAACAACTAATAGCTTCTTTGACTGACAGCGGACTGTGATTTTTCAGCGCATCGGCTAACTTTTCTTGCACGCAAGGCAAATCCGATTTTAACTCAATGGCACTACGATAAGTCGCGATCGCCTCTTCCCACCTCTCCAACTGCACTAAAGCATCCGCCAAGTTATAGTGAGACCAATGGAAGCCTGGATTTAGCGCGATCGCACTTTTATACGCCTCAACCGCCTCTTCCCACATCTCCTGCTTAATCAGCACATCCCCTAAATTATTGTGCGACCAAGAAAAATCGGGGTTAAAGGCGATCGCCCGACGATACGCAGCAACAGCCTCATCCAATCTTCCTTGTCCTTGCAAAACATCCCCCAAATTGTGGTGGACTTCCCACAGAGAAGGCTGAATTTCGATCGCTTTTTGATAAATTATGACAGCTTCATCTAACTCGCTCTTTTTAACAAGAGCGTCTCCCAAACTCTGGTAAATTTCCGCTGAATCAGATGTCAAATCTAAGGCTTGACGGTAGGACGAAATAGCCTTATCCCACTCTCCTTTTTTGGCAAAAACTTTTCCTAAACTGTAGTGAGGTTTAGCATGGCTAAAGCTAGCATTGACTATGCTATAGGAATCGCGCACTTTCTTCCTATCTTGTTCGTCACCTTCTAAGTAGATTCTTTTTAAAGCCAAAGATTGCGGATTCAACAAATTGTCAATTGGTTGGCGCGCGAGGAATGACTCGGAATTGTTATTAAGAGGGAATTCTATGATATTATTGGTTTCGCTGTTCATATCCTATACCTGCTAAAAATTGATACAGTCAAATCCTTGTGATTTATTATTCTATTTCCTGAATCAGTATCCGGAAAATATAGAACTAATTATTTGCCAGTTCTATGGCGCGGTTGTAAGCGTGGATCGCTCCATCAATTTCGCCTTTTTCTTGCAAAGCATCACCTAACTTTTGGTGAAGTTCCCAGATATCAGGTTTCAATTCAATGGTTTTTTCATAACACCCGATCGCCTCATCCAACTGACCGCGACTATCTAAAACTTCCCCCAAACTTTGATATGCTTGAGCAAAGTGGGGATTTAATTGGATCGCCGTGCGATAACAGGCGATCGCGTCTTCCCGCCGATCGAGACTAGCCCAAACTTTCCCCAAACTGTAATGAGAACCCTCATAATATGGGTTCAGTTCGATCGCTTGCTGGTAAGCTGCGATCGCATTTTCCCACTCACCCCGAACGCTCAATACTTCTCCTAAATTGTGATAAGCATCGGCATAACTCGGCTGCAACTGAATTGCCCGCCGGTAACAGGAAATTGCCTTCTCCAACTCACCGAACTGTAGCAAAGTATTGCCCAGAGTAAAGTGTTCCTCAGCAGTTGCCCAATTGATATCTAAAGTGAGAGCTTCATACCAGTATTCTGCCCCTACTTGTGGAAAGCCAGACTGCACAAAAACTTGAGCTAAATTCCGGTAAGCCACTACGAGATCTGGTTTAATTTCAATTGCTTTTTTATAACAAACAATTGACTTTTGCCATAGCTTTTGACGAGCGTAGATGCTGCCTAGATTCGCATGAATTTCCGCAAAATTGGGGTCAATTTCCAAGGCTTCAGTATACCAATACCTAGCAGCATCAACTTTTCCCATTGCTTGAGTAGCATTCCCCGCAATCTTGTAAGCAATTGCCGCCTCGGGTGTGATTTCAATGGCTCGCTTGCACTCATTTATCGCGTCATCAAATTTACCCTGGGCGTAATAATATTCTGCCTGTTTGATGTATGCTTCTGCACTGAGAGAATTGGCAACTGTCACAGGTTTGCCAGAGTCGATCGCCTTTGCAGACAATCTGAGAGTTTCCCCAGACTTTGCAGGATTATTTATCTCTACCGAAGAAACAATGGTATCCCCAGTTTCCGCAACAGTTTGGCGACTGTTTTGATGGGCGCTTACCCCTGTCGCAGCGGGAACAGAATCCACTGCTTTACTAGATACTGAATAGTTGCCGTTAAGTGCCACCGCTTTTTGCAAGCAGACAGCAGCTTCATCCAACCTGCCTTCTTTTGTCAGCGCTTTCGCCAGATTTTGGTAAACACCATTCAAGTTCGGATTTAACTCGATCGCGCGCTGGTAACAGGCGATCGCCTGAGTAATTTTGTCTTGGCGAAACAAAATATTTCCCAGTTTAAAGTGGTGATGGGGCGATACCTTTTCAGGTTCCAGAGAAAACGCTTCGTACCAGCACTCATTCGCCTCTTCCAGCTTGCCATCCTGCGTCCACACCCGAGCCAAATTGCGGTAAGCTGCTGCTAAATTTGGCTGGAGGGCGATCGCCTTTTGGTAACAAGCAATTGCCTGCTGTCGCTGTTGTTTCATGGCATACAAACTGCCGAGATTTACGTAGGCTTGTACGTCACTAGAGTTAATTTTGATAACTGTTTGATAGCACTCTATCGCCTCTGCTAAATTCCCCTGCTGTTGCGAAACACTGCCCCAAAGTTTGTAAGCAGCCACCCCATCGGGTTGAAGTTCAATAGCTTGCTGGCACTCAGCAATAGCCAAATCGAATTGTTTTTGGGCGAAATACGATTCTGCCCGCTGAATGCAGTTATCCGCCGTATCCTGTTTCCGAAAATCTGTCGCAAAACCGCTGTCAACAACTGTCACCTGCGGTGAAAAATCGGCCGAGTTGAGAACAGCGGGTGCAGAATTTGCCGGATTGGCGATCGTATTTAACAGTTGCGGTACAGCAGGAATTGTTTGCTGTTGCTGCAACTGTACGCGAGGTTGTTCAGGAGAACTTGTCGAATCTAGTTGCAATAAATTAGCTGGAATATTTGCCTGCAAAGTAGATGTTTGGGGATTCTGATGTAACTCAGCTTTTGGGTTGCCACCCACCACTACTGTATTCAACAAATCCCCAGAAATATTAGGCTGATTTTCATTATTTTTTCGATAGTTAGCAACTTCTTCCTGCAACTTTCTTTGAGCTTTGAGAGCATTGCCTAACTGTTGGTAAGCCTGGTTAAAATTGGGGTTGAGCTCGATCGCGTGACAGTAACAGCGTATCGCCTGCGTTACCTGATTCTGCCTCAAAAAGTTATCGCCCAACTGGATGTGTTCTTCAGGCGTGGCTTTGGCAGGTTCCAGAGAATACGCTTTAAACCAGCACCCGTCAGCCTCCGATAGCTGACCCATTTGCGCCCACACCCGAGCTAAATTTCGGTAAGTTGAGGCTAAATTCGGCTGAAGGGCGATCGCCTTTTGGTAAAATGCGATCGCCGATTGCCACTGCTGTTCCTGAGCATAAATCGTCCCCAAATTAGTATAAGCTTCAGCAAAATCAGGATCGAGTTCAATAGCCTTAGCGTAGCAGTTTTTCGCTTCCTCTACCTTACCTTGAGCTTGCCTAGCATTACCCCAAATCTTATAAACCCTCGCATCGGGTTTAACTTGGATAACTCGCTGGCAAGCTGTCGCCGCCTGCTCAAATTTCCTGAGAGCATAAAACGATTCTGCACCTTGAATGTAGACTTCAATATCGTCAGGATTGAAAGCTAAAACACCTGGGATGTCATTCTGATTGGTTAGTGTATTTGTCATCGGTAGGGATGTTGACTTTTGGTGACAATTTAAAGCCATTTCCCAATTTTTTTCTGCGGCATACAGAGCGGCAAGGTCAGAATAAACTTCCGCAAAATCGGGCTGAAATTCCAGAGATTTTGTGTACCAATGCTTTGCCTTAGCTGAATTTCCTTGTGCTTCACTAATTTTGCCCAAAGTCTTGTAAGCTGGCGCAAAATTAGGTTGGTGTTTCAGGGCTTGCTCGCAAGCAGCTATAGCATCAGCTAACTTGCCTTGTGTTAAATAAAACTCTGCCCGCTTTTGGAAATAATCGCCTGATTCTTGGTTCATGATTTTGATGGTTCTTTTAGGGTTTTCTCGCGATATTAAATTTAGTGGTTTTTTTGAGGGAATGACATTAACATTGCCCAGCATTATTTTGAGATCCTTCAAATTCACCAAAATATCTTCAGTTAATGGATTTTGATACATTAACTGTCGGATTGGATAGCACTCAAAGTTCTCTCCTGTTACGTAATAATGTTCGAGATTTAGCTGCTGACCGATCGCCCAATAGTAATGCCTGATATAATTCGGAGAGGTCAGCTCAATTACCTTTGTTCCGGGAGAACAGAAGATAATATTTGTTAAACCGCTGCCGTGCGGCGCGACAATTACTTTGGCACCAGCAAATAAAGCTATCTGCTCGTTCAAAGTCATAGATTCTAGTAGCACTGGAACAAAGCCAAATCCGCTTAAAAAATCGATGACTTGTTCTTCATTGATAACTCGTCGGTAGCTACATTTGTTGCGGCTGATATAAATGCGTTCTGGGTGCAGGGCTATTTCATTCTCAGGACGATCGCGATTTTGTAGGGGTAGTGGATGGTGCGTGCCTACCCCCTTTACCAACCATCGAATGGGTATTTGGGACTCGGAGGGCGGGCCCGCACCATCCACCGCCCCTACAAGAGAATGAAACAGCCCTGGTTCTGGGTGAGTATTTTTGCTCTGCTTAGCGGAACTTTCTGGGAGTTTAGAAGATTGTTCTCTTGAAAAAACTCGCCTCAAAAACTCCAGCCCCTGGGTTGACAGCCAGCCCAAATATCCTGAAAAAGAGGGAACAATTAAATGTTTGGCTTGAATGTAAGGATGGCGATCGCTCTCAATAATTTTATATTCAGGAATTCCCAATGCTTTCAGGGTTTCTCGCTGAAAAGGCTGCTGGCAGCTATTCACCAAAAACCAATCTATCTCCTCCAGATTTATCCCCCAACGATGCAGAATTTCGATGCGGGGCAAGATATCTACCATCCAGTGAAAATAGACATTTCCCGAAAGTCCGGCCAATACCGCCACCGTACCGTCTATCTTTTCTAAAGGTGGCAATTCTTCGGGTTTTAACTTCAAAAACCTGTGCTGAGTAGAATGTTGATTTTCGCATCCGGGTAACTCGCCCGGATATTCGCGGGAAAGTTCGGGTAACAGCCGATCGCCTGAATCGACAATTGCAATAGCATTGCAAATCATCCAAGAATTTTTCTGCGGTACAATCCAAGCCCGCCCGTTGGAGAGCGAAGTCACAAAGGTTTCCGGCGACTCAAAAGCTGTTTTTGCCTGGCCGTCGCAAGAATATACGCCATCACCTAAATGCACGGGTTCAAACTGTTTGAAAATCCGCCTCAGACACCGCTGACAATCTAAACCATGACATTCGGATTTCTGTTGATTTTTATTGACGGTGGAGGGATTTTTTATGATTTCAAAGTCAGAGTTATACCTATTATCTAAAATTGTGCAACACTCTTTGACCCCCCCTAGCCCCCCCTTGCTAAGGGGGGGGACAAGAATACTGTTATTTCGTGAAACATTGGTATTAGAGTTAAGCTCAGATTCAGGTTCAGATTCAGATTCCGACAGGGGTTGAAACCCCTGTCTCATAGCTGAAGTCCTCTGAAGAGGACTAAAACATGACTCTTTAGTCCACTTTAGTGGACTTTCGCTATTAGCCTGGGGTTTGAACCCCAGGCGGGCTGAGGGAGAATGAATTAAGTTTTGCTGTTGTTTCAATACAGCCTGCAACGCCTCGCAAATATCCGATCGATCGCCCGCAATTGCCAGCACTAGACGGTAAATTACAATCGCTGCCGAAAATCGTTGCTGCTGACTCAAGCAATCAGCCAGTCGCAAGTAAATATCCGCATTCTGAGGTTGAATTTGTAAAGCTTTTTGGTAATATTGTTCTGCTTGTTCGTGCCCGCCGTACTCAGCCAAGGCATTTCCCAGATGAAAGTAAGTATCTGCTAAATTGAGGAGCAATGATGAAAAATTCAGCGGATTTTGAGCAAGACTAGAAATTGCAGAATTAGAGCCGTTTTTTTCTTGAAGTTGCCTGAGAAATCGGACACAGGCTATTTGAGATCGATCGAGTTCATTGAGATCTGCTACGGAAGTCAACCGCATCTCTACGTGGTGACAAAAACCCTCAACAAACTCGCTTTGGAGGGCGATCGCATTTTGAAAACATAGCATTGCCTCAGCTAATTTGCCTTGTGCGATCAGGGAAATAGCCCGATCGCCCCAAGCCGCCACTCGATCGGGATTTTGGCTGATTACCCGATCGAAACATTCTCCGGCAAAAGTATGCAGCCCCAACTGTTGGAAAGCTTTCCCCAAATGGTAACGGGCGATAGCTAACTCTGGCTGCAACTCGATCGCGCGGCGGTAACGGGCGATCGCTTCCTGAGGCTTCCGCATTTCCAACAGCACAATACCTAAATTATGGTACAGAGCAGCATCATCGGGCGCAACAGCTATTCCCGCTTGAAAAACTGCCATTGCTTCATCAAATTTGCCTTCCTGCGCCAGAATGCAGCCCCAATTGCTGTAGGCTTTGACAGCCCAAGGTAAAACTGAGCGATCGCAGCTTTGTTTCCAGCAGGATATCGCTTGCCGGTAACTATCAATCGCTGCTGCTATTTTTCCTTGCTGTTGGAAAGCAGTGCCAGTCTTGTAGAGACTTCTGACATCTAAATTGGCATTTTGTGCGATCGCTTCGGTGGCGATCGCAGTTAAATTACTTATTTTAAAATGTAAATTGTGGCCGCTAGTCATAACTGACATCACACTGATTAGAACTTACCAGAAAAAATTGGTTTAAAGCCGGAACCCCGATCGGGAGAAATTAAAAGAAGACTATTCATTACTCCAATCCTCGGACTTCCAGGTAGAGGTCGCTGTCAACTGTCAACTGTCAACTGTCAACTGAATGAAGCACGGCTCGTCTTACTATTTTCGATTTTGAATTTTCGATTGGGGAGCGTTAATTGATATGGGTTTGGATACTCCCTAACCTACAGTTGTATGATTTTGAGACAATGGTATCTGAAACCAGGTATTTTCACTCAACTACTTCGTTGCCTACCTCGAATCAGTAAAGTATTCAGTTTTTTGGTAGCAGTACGTAACTTCTGACCGATCTGACTAACAGTAACAAGGCTTGTGGTAAATCAGAATTTACCCTCTATTTTTTAGGCGATACACCGCACCTTCTCTATATATAATCCACATAAAAAAGATTGGCAAGAGTTAGTGCTATATATAATGAATTTTCTTGTTTTTCATCAGCTCAAAAAAATCATAGCAAAAAATAAATACTTGCTTTCCCACAGGAGCGTCAGAGTTGAATCAAAAATTTTAGACTCTTGTTCTCGCTACCAGATTTATATGTTCAAGTATTTTAAAATCTCATAAAATCTCAAGTCTCAAGTCTCAAGTCTCAAGTCTAATAAAATCTATAATCTAAAATCTAAGTAATTATCACAAAGAAGTATTGACCAATCAATCCCCCAATCTAAAATTTCAAATTTCAAATCTATAGCGATTATAGAAAAAGTGAGGTATGCCCTATGCCCTATGCCCTATGCCCTATGCCCTATGCCCTATGCCCTATCCGCATGAGTATCTAATCTTTGTGATAAAAGCTATATGTGAATGGTAGATATACCCTACATGGGGTTGAAACTTAGATAATTTCAAAGTTGTTTGACCCAAGATTCAGGTTAGAACCGACTTGGGCAACAATCGAAACTTGTCCGTTTTGATTGCGGTAGTACAGCAAACCGTCAGCCGGGTTGTAGATGACATTAGCCGCGCCCGGTGTCCCAGGAGTGTTGGGATTGAAATTGGGGTCTGTAATAAATTGGTTGCCAACTAGATTGCCCGGTATCAAAGCATTAAATACAGATCGATCGAGTTGAATTTTATCTTCTGTAGGATTAAAATCTGTCAGCGTATCCATATTATCGGCACCGACAAACTCGAAGCGGAATGTATCTGCTCCTGCACCACCTGTGAGGGTGTCATTTCCTGCGTTCCCAGAAATAATATCGTTTCCTTGGCCGCCTTCTACAATGTCATTGCCTTTACCACCGAACACAATATCGTTTCCTTTGCCACCTGTTACGGTGTCATTTCCTAGGTTGCCGTTGATCAAGTCATCTCCACGGCCGCCAAAGACAATATCGTCGCCTTTACCGCCGAACAAAATATCGTTTCCTTCGCCGCCAAAGACAATATCGTTGCCGTCACCGCCGTTGACTGTGTCGTTGCCTTCACCGCCGACAAGGTAGTCATTGCCGTCACCACCGAAAATGTTGTCATTGCCGAGGTCGCCAAACAGGAAGTCATCGCCACTGCCACCGTCTATGAAATCATCACCTTTACCTCCAAAAACAGTATCATTGCCTTCTCCACTGCGGATGGTATCGGCTCCTTGATTGCCAAAAAGAACGTCTTCGCCAGCACCGCCCTCGATTAAATCATCGCCTTTACCAGCGAAGACAGTATCATTGCCGTCGCCACCTCTTACGGTGTCATTGCCATCAAGAGCAAATATGAGGTCATTGCCACCTAGAGCTGCTACTTCATCGTTACCAGAACCTAGAATGATTTGATCCGAACCGGCACTGCCGTTAATCCTGTTTGGTATATCGGGCGAGCCTTGAATAATTAAACCGCCAATAGCGTTCGGTTGAACGCTTAGGGGTTGAGTTGGATTTGTTATTTGGGACATAGCCAGTGATCTCGCATAGGGGGGATATCTATCGGGAGTCTTCATATCTCTTGTGAATTTTACTGGCTAAAATCCTAATTTCCGGAATAGTTTTATCTGCAATTACTCAAAAAAAAATCAATGATTTTTTTGATTTTTTTGTAGGTAGAACTACTGATAAATAACCTGGAACCATTTAACTCTTCATACGTCTTATAGCGGTTCTCAGAAAGATTCGCGGACGTTGTTGGGCTTGGGCCCTCTTAGTTTAACGGTTATACAAGCTGTCAGTCATACCTCATCTTTTTGAGAAAGGCTATATTATATATTTAATTATATTAAAAAGTCTCAATATTTTGGGGATTCCTATCTATGTGAAAATACTGATGGATGCGGAAAATATTTAACTATTCATAGGTCTTTTATTCAGACATCAAAACTATTTTCTGTGAACGAGAGTTGCACTAGCTTGGTCTGTCGGAACTAGCAAGACTTCGCTAATATTGACGTGGGGCGATCGCGTCGCGCAGAAATATACGACATCCGCTACATCCTCAGCAGTCAAGGGTGTCAGTCCTTGATAGACATTTTTTGCCTTGTCTGAATCGCCGTGAAAGCGGACATTGCTAAATTCTGTTTCCACCAAACCAGGCTCTACTTCCGTCACCCGCACTGGTGTTCCCAAAAGGTCTTGTTTCAATCCTTCAGAAATCGCTCTCACCGCTGCTTTGGAAGCGCAATAAACATTACCTTTCGGGTAAGCTTGACGGCCTGCTATTGAGCCGATGTTGACTACGTGGCCGCGGCCTCGGCTAACCATTCCCGGCACGATGTAGCGAGTCACGTACAGCAAGCCTTTCACATTGGTATCAATCATTTCTTCCCAATCTTGAAAGTTGCCTTCGTGCAGTTTGTCTAAACCGCGGCTCAATCCCGCATTGTTAATCAGAATATCGATGTTTTTCCAGCCGTCGGGCAGTGCTGCGATCGCCGATTCGACTTGCGGGCGATCGCGCACGTCCAATTCTAGCAAGTGAATCTCGTTCGCTGAGGCGACTAATTTTGTGTCTGCAAGTTCGTTGGCAAGGCGATCGAGCTTTTCCCGGCGGCGGGCTGCTAAAATTAGTTTGGCTCCACCTGTAGCGAATATTTTGGCACAGGCTGCTCCGATACCGCTACTGGCACCGGTAATGAAAACAATTTGATTTTGGATAGAAATCATTTTTTTATCAGTTGACAGTTGACTGTTAGCAGTTGACAGTTGTCAGTTGTTATATCATGTCCGCTCAATTACCATAACAATGAAGGTTCGTAGTGCGGACTTTAGTCCGCATTATGCGGACTGAAGTCCGCACTACGAACCCATTTTATTGCGGTCAATCGACCGGACATAATATTATTGGTTATTTGCGATCGATAAGCTTCGAGGTTCTGATTCCAATGCCCGATGCCCGATGCCCGATGCCCGATGCCCGATGCCCGATGCCCGATGCCCAATTCCCAATTCCCCATAACACCTAATTTTATTATTTAACAACCCGCAATCGCACGCTAACCATGGCAATTCCGCCTTGTCGCATCAAAACTGCTGAAATCCAGCGATTTTCAGGAGTAGCCGGAGCTTTACCTACTTTAAAAATACCGCCAGAATTCAGCAAATCCAGATCGACTTCTGCGGATTTGAAAAAAGTTTTTTCGTTAACGGGCTCCTCCACAATAGTTCCGATTAAAATGTCATTGCCGATCGGCTCTAGAACAATGGCATCAAAATTGTACTCTTGGCCCACCTTGACTTGCTCCGGCACATTTACTTGAAGTTTTGGAGGATTTTTACCAGAAGTAATCTGATTTTGTTCTGCTAAAATTTCTTGCTTAACTATTTTTTCACCCTCAAAGCGCTGCTGAGAACGGATGGTAGCTTTGAGGTTTAATTCTCTGCCATCCTGTTTTTGGGTGCCGGCAATTGTAGTTACGGTATCAGCGATAATTGCGTTACCTTCGGTTTTCCAAGACTTGAGTTCGGTGCGATAATTCAAATTCGGATATCGCTGCCAGAGTTGGGTGAGGGCTTTTTCCATGCTTTGGCTGTTTAAGCCGTCAGAATGAGTGAAATTCTGGCTGTAAAATGCCATGACTGCTTTGACATCGCGCCGGTTGGCTGCGGCGTCTATTTCTGTTAGCAGTTTGGTGAGTGGGGCTGGGGCATTGGCTGGGGTTTGGCCGATCGCCCCGGGAGTCCCCGCCACCATCGTCGTTGCTCTTGCTACAATTGGATGCAGCACGCCACCACTGACAACTGCTAAACATAACAAAAGTCGAGCGATCGACTGGCCGCCGTTAAAGCCAAACACGATCGCGCGTTGGCGCAGCCCTCGAAGAGGATCGGCTGTTTCGTCCCGACGGCTGGCAAAATACTGAGATACACTTGGCACTAAATTCAAAAAATTACGCATTAGATGATACTTTGGTTATTTGTCAGGGGTCGCGGCGCGGGCAACTGTTCGCCTGCAACGAAAAACTGACAACGGAAGGAGGGATACGGCACAATCTCATTTTAGATTGCTGATTGAAAATTAGCTGAAACTGCCGGAATAATAAGCATAATAATCTAAAACCTCTAATCTAAAATCGATCGACCTGTGGAACTTGTAAAAGAAACAAATACCTTGACAAAACCCCCCCTGCGGTTGTTGGTTGCAGCTAGCGGCACGGGAGGACATCTATTTCCGGCGATCGCCACCGCCGCGGAATTGCACGACTGTCAGATCGAATGGCTGGGAGTGCCAGACCGCATGGAGACGCAATTAGTTCCCTCCCTTTACCCCCTCCACACGATCGCCGTTGAAGGCTTTCAGCAGCGATTTGGACTCGGTACAATGCGAATTTTGGGCGGACTCCTCGGCTCGATCCTTCAGGTACGGAAGTTGCTCAAAGCGGGAAATTTTCAGGGAGTATTTACTACTGGAGGTTACATCGCAGCACCGGCTATTTTGGCGGCTCGCTCTTTGGGTTTGCCGGTGATTCTCCACGAATCTAATGCAATTCCTGGGAAGGTGACGCGGTGGTTTAGTCCTTTTTGCACTGCTGTGGCGATCGGATTTGAAGCAGCGGCAAAGCATTTACCCCGCGCGAAAACGGTGGTTGCGGGTACGCCAGTGCGATCGCAATTCCTAACTCGCGAACCTCTAAAGTTACCAATTCCTGACAGCGTACCTGTAATTTTAGTAATGGGTGGCTCCCAAGGAGCTGTCGCCGTCAATAAATTAGTACGCGAATGTGCTCCGGCTTGGTTTGAGGCGGGTGCGTGGGTAGTTCACCTCACCGGAAATAATGACCCGGATGCTGAAAGCTTGAAGCACGAACAGTATCTGTCAATGCCATTTTATGATAATGTAGCGGGTTTGTTGCAGCGAGCAAATATAGCAATTAGTCGATCGGGCGCCAGCGCTCTAACAGAATTAGCAGTAACAGGAATACCTTCTATTTTAATTCCTTTCCCCCACGCCGCCGACGACCACCAAAGATTTAATGCCGAAGTATTTGCCGCAGCCGGCGCCGCCTTCGTATTCCGTCAAAGCGAACTGACAGCAGAGGTATTGCAAAGCAAAGTCTTATATTTGTTAAAAGATTCCGAATATTTGGCAAAAATGTCTCAAGCTGCTCTTCAATTAGCGGTGAGTGACAGTACAGAACGTTTGGCAAATTTGGTACGGGAATTGTTGGTGCGGTAGGGAGTGTTAGCGATCGGTTATTATATATATAATAATGCAAAATTTTGTAGGGGCGGGTTCACCAGTATTCTCGACCTCAAAGCCAACAAATTCATAAACCCGCCCCCGCCCATACCAGCACAAACCGATCGAACACGATATAAATAGGCGATCGAGAATTTGTAACCAGGAGAAAGTCAAATGTCATACAGTGACTTTAATTTAGACAAAGTATTGAAAACCTTTGACTTAGCTTATACTGAAATAGTTGAAATCTTCACTCCTGCACCGGAATTAGAGTACAGCAGATTACTCACAGAAACTTTGCAAGAAAATCTGCCAGTAGCTCTCGGTAGCAATACAGAAAAATCGCGTTCGGAATTGATTATTGCGCCGATTTTAATGGAAGTGAGAAAACTTTTGCACCATCGCGTGAGCTTATTTTCTGGCATTGATTTTACTGTAGATGCTGAAAGAGGGCTGAATGGGAATTGTGATTTTCTGATAAGTCGATCGCCAGAATTGTTAATTGTCAAAGCCCCAGTCATTGCTATTGTAGAGGCTAAAAAGGAAAACATTAATTCTGGATTGGGACAGTGCATAGCTGAAATGCTAGCAGCTAAAATCTTCAACGAGCGCGAAGGTAATGAGATTACCACAATTTATGGTGCTGTCACTACAGGAGATAGATGGAAATTCTTAAAACTCGAAGGACAAGCCGTTTTTGTTGAGACAACCGAAACTTGGCTTACCAATTTGGGTAAAATTTTGGGGATTTTAGCATTGGGAATGGACGGCACTTAATCCTTAATTCTCACCAATATTCAGCTTCACAAAATCAACCACCGACGCTAAGCCATCCTGAGTTTTCAAATTAGTAAACACAAAAGGTTTGTTCCCGCGCATCTTTTTAGCATCCCGTTCCATCACGCCCAAATCTGCTCCCACAAAAGGCGCGAGATCTGTTTTATTAATTACTAATAAATCCGATTTAGTAATTCCCGGGCCGCCCTTGCGCGGAATTTTGTCCCCCGCAGCCACATCAATCACGTAAATTGTCAAATCCACCAACTCCGGGCTAAAAGTGGCAGCCAAATTGTCGCCGCCGCTTTCGACAAAGACTAAATCTAAATCAGTGAATTTGTGTTCTAACTCTTCTATAGCTACCAAATTGATCGAAGCATCTTCGCGGATAGCAGTGTGGGGACAGCCTCCAGTTTCTACTCCCAAAATGCGATCGCTCTCCAAAGCTTGACTCCGAACCAAAAACTGTGCATCCTCCTGCGTATAGATATCATTAGTCACCACAGCAATCTGGTACTGTTGGCGCAGCGCTTTGCACAAAGCATCAAGCAAAGCAGTTTTTCCCGAACCAACCGGGCCAGCAATTCCTACACGAAAAGCACTCATAGCAATTTTAGATTTTAGATTTTAGCAATTTTGAACGGCTTTTTAGGTACGTTGTTGCGCTTTAGCGCTCTTTCATCGTATATAAGAGAAGAGCGCTCAAGCGCAACTACGTACCTTGTTGCCATGAAATTGCTCTTTCATCATATATAAGAGAAGAGCGCTCAAGCGCAACTACGTACCTTGTTAGCATGAAATTGCTCTTTCATCATATATAAGAGAAGAGCGCTCAAGCGCAACTACATACCTTGTTAGCATGAAATTGCTCTTTCATCATATATAAGAGAAGAGCGCTCAAGCGCAACTACGTACCTTGTTGCCATGAAATTGCTCTTTCATCGTATATAAGAGAAGAGCGCTCAAGCGCAACTACATACCTTGTTGCCATGAAATTGCTCTTTCATCGTATATAAGAGAAGAGCGCTCAAGCGCAACTACGCACCTTGTTGCCATGAAATTGCTCTTTCATCGTATATAAGAGAAGAGCGCTCAAGCGCAACTACGTACCTTGTTGCCATGAAATTGCTCTTTCATCGTATATAAGAGAAGAGCGCTCAAGCGCAACTACGTACCTTGTTGCCATGAAATTGCTCTTTCATCGTATATAAGAGAAGAGCGCTCAAGCGCAACTACGTACCTTGTTGCCATGAAATTGCTCTTTCATCATATATAAGAGAAGAGCGCTCAAGCGCAACTACGTACCTTTCAAAGAAATTTCAACTGCGAAACAAGCGAGTGTATTGAGTTTCGTGCGCCATACTAGCTAGCGCCAATCCCCAACTGCAACTACCAAGGTCATCATCTTCTAATTGTAAAACTTCTCGTGCCGTCAAACTAATTTGAGACTGTAAATCTAACAGTAACTGTTGGCCCGCAGTTTGACCGAGAGGAATCAGTTTCACGCCTGCACTCGCCAAATTTGCAGCCCAACTGTACAAATATCCTACCACGGCTGCTTCCTCTTCAATCTGCCAGCAAGCCGCCGCTATCCCAAAGCCGATCGCAAAATTGCACTGATTGCCGCCAACTTCCACCAAATCTTTTATAATTGTTGTCAATCCAGAAGGTACGGGCGATTCCCTGCGGGATAGCTTCGCTTCACGCAAATCCAGCAACAACCGCGTCAAAGTCCGCCCCATCTGCCAACTTTGCAAGCGCAACTCTTCAGTTTCCTTAGCAGCAGTCGCCCAAGCATTCCAATAACTCAAAGCCCTCAAATCCCCAATCTTCGCCGCCCTCAAAGCCCGTACCGCCACAGCAGCTTCTACTCGCACCGCCCCAAATTCCAGCGAATTGTCCAACCACTTCCTCAAACTGCTCTCGCTGTCGATCGCACCAGCTTCTACCAGACTCTCGATTCCCTCAGAATAACTATAAGCTCCCACAGGTGCAAAAGCTAACTGCAACAAACATAATAATTGATTGTTCACTGTTATTTGTTATTTGTTATTTGTTATTTGTTATTTGTTATTTGTTATTTGTTATTTGTTATTTGTTATTTGCTGGTTGAAATGCCCAATGCCCAATGCCCAATGCCCTGTTTGCCCAATGCCCCATTCCCCATTCCCCATTCCCCATTTCCCATTCCTAATGACTGTGGGCGTAAGCGCCGATTTCCGGCTGAAATGGCACAATTTCCTCTATTACTTCCAAACCCATTTTTTCCAGCATTCCCTGCAAAACAGAATCAGGAGAAAGCCTTAAATAATTATCAGCAACTTCTAAAGCTACGTGGCGGTTTCCCAAATGATAAGCCGCCCGCATCAGCAGCAGTCCAGTCGAGGCCCGTGCTATCAGTACCGGTTCGGGTTTTGCACTTACCAGTACCAAACAGCTACCGTCTTCCGACTGCAATAAATCTCGATCGCGCAACACCGTACCTCTAGGCAAAGCCAAGTGTAGCACTTCTCCAGCCTCCGTCTCGAATCGGTGGCGGCTGCGAGTGCGATCGTCCGCTGTCATCGGCAAACTAAAGCTGACAACAGCATCGGGATTTGCAGGCAAACGTTTTGTGAAAGTTAGCATTTCTCTATTCTATTCCTCAAAGGAATTGACTTCGTATCTAGTTTTTGAGGAATATTGTTTTTCTTTTTAATTGCGATCGCAAGTAGTCGCCCAAAATATCTCTTTCTAAACCGCTCCCGTTCTTGCATACCAAATATCGGTTATTTTGTCAAGCACTTCTTTACAGACGATCGCCATTTTCTCAAAAATTATTGCGTACCGTCCAGCAACTCGAACAATAGAACGGGAGAGGAAGAAAGACTCAAACCATCTATTTTATTGATTTCCCGCTTGTTGCAACCGCAGCAATTCGGCTTGAATTCGTTGTTTGACTGCCGGATCGCGTTGCTGGAGCAAAGTGAGCTGGTTGAAGCGACTAACTGTCAAACCATTGCTTTCGACAACTTTTTTAGCTTGTTGGCAGTAATTTACCGCAATGCCACGAACATTTCCAGACAGCCTGTTCACTTCCTGAGTTTCGTTGCAGACTATTCTGGGAACCGAGCCACCAGCCATTCCTTTAATTTCCTTCATAGCTTCCTCCCGTCTGGGTTCTATTCCCAAGACAGAGCGAGCGTAGCTAGTAATTTCGGCGTTGCTAATTTCTTGAGCTTGGGCGGCCGCTCCGAAAACAAGGCTTGGAGATTGTGCGTACAAGTCAGGGGCCCATCCGCTAGCCAAAGCTGCTGCGGAAATGATGCCTGCGAACAGCGATTGCCGCAGCATCCGGTTTAGGCGAAATTTAGAGGTGTTGAGTGAGGTGTTCATGGTCGTCGGTGATTGCTTGCGTGTAGATAAAAATGACACAGCGCACATAGGCTCATTCTTTGAGAATAATGTAGTGGCTAAAAAGTTCCTGCCCTTGAGTGACAATTTTTAATTCCAGCACTCTTGATTTGCTAGTTGCTAGGGCGATTGATGCTCGGGATAGCTACGCTTCACGACTTTTTAGCAATTTCCATCCTTTGACCCATTGTAACATCTTTAATAAGTTAACCGAACACAAAATTCACACGGTATTTTTCATTACAGAGCGTTCCCCAATTGCCTCTACCAAATAATGCTCGCCACTCAAATCTTAAATAATTCTAAAAGTCCTTGACAAACTCCTCACATTAATTACTCAAATTCAGGTGCGATCGCCTGCAAGTCATACAATTTTAGATTTTCCATTTTTCGATTTGAGATTGGGGAATTGGGAATGACTTGTCAAATAAGGGTTTTGGTTGAAACTGGTATCAAATTTAGGAGCAATCGCACTCATCAATTTCCTCAAACATGGGACTAACGCCAAGAAACTAAAGAAACCGGGTTTTTTCGCTATCTTAAGGATTTGAACCAAATATTTGGGTTGAAAACGCGGTTTCTGGCCAAGCGAGTGCGATCGCCAACTCAATCAATTATGTAATGTTAAGCAGAGGCGGATTTGTCGATCGAGAAAATCCCCTCCTGGTTTGACGCACTCAGTGAACCCGAACCGCAACCAACGTAGATTTTACTACCCCAAGACAGAGGCAGCATTCGGGAACTAGACATTAAAATCGTTCTATCAAAACACCCGCTATCTGTTTTCGGCAATCACCCGGAGACCTTCGATTAGATCCCCGCTTCCTCCAGTTTCGGCCGGGGAAAACTTGTCTCGGACTTACCAGAAAGAATTGGTTGAAAGCCTCTGGGTTTGGCGTAGAAATTAAAATCAGACGATTCATTACTCCCATCCTCCGACTTCATGGTAGAGGTCGCCCTCTTCCGGTCAACTGTCAACTGAACGAGAAACCTGGTTGTTATCCAAAATCTCCTTACAGCCGCCGGCCAGACTAGAAAAACCCCGAAGTCCTAAACTTTTATCCATCTGTTTTCTTGTAATCTCGATCGCCTATCGCGGATTTTTGCAAGGGTTTTCGCAGCAAGTTAACAATTATTAATTACCAATTGCCCATGAAAGCTCAAAAAGAACTTTGGCGAGTCATCCTGGCAGTAGCTATCAGTATTGTAGGCGTTCTGCACTTTGCAGTACCCGCACCCTTTATCAGAATCGTGCCGCCCCAGCTTCCTTACCCGGAAGCATTGGTTTATATGAGCGGTTTTTTCGAGATTTTGGGCGGGATTGGGCTGTTAGTTCCCAGCGTCAGCAGAGCGGCGGCGTGGGGATTAATTGCCTTATTTATTGCCGTGTTTCCGGCTAATATCAATCAAGCCGTCAACAATATTCCGATAGAAGGTATTCCACACAACCAATTAATCTATTGGTTCAGGTTGCCTTTTCAAGCTGTCCTGATTGTTTGGGCCTGGGTTTATACCCAACCAGACGAAGGTAAACCGCAGGCTTCTATCGTTCCAGATAGAACAGAAAACGCTCAATGAAGCAGTTCGACTACTCTTTGGATTTTAAGAACCTTGACTTTCGACAGCACCCGGAACTTTATCGGGTGGGGAAAGGAGAACAGGGAGTGCTGTTGGTGGAACCCTACAAATCAGAAATTCTGCCTTTCTGGAGATTTAAGACTCCTGAAATTGCCCGGGAGTCTAGCAGCAAAATTTACTCGTTGTTTTTAGAGTATCTCGATGCCGGTGATTTTGTGGGAGCGGACATGGCGCGCAAGTTCTTGCAGATGGGGTATACTCGATCGCGCCGCTACGCCAATCATAAAAGCGGCCGCAAATACCAGCAGAACCCTCAGAAGCTGGAGTCTGTTGCAGAGCAAACCGCAGCTCGAAAAGATATTTTACCACTAGCAGCCGATCCGGTGAAAGCAGAATCGGCCGCCATTTTTCAAGAGAAATGGATGCTGGCCAAAACCCACGAGAAATATCTCCAGCTTTTGGCGAGACACCGGCAGATGTATAGCAGTTGACAGTTGACAGTTGACAGTTGACAGTTACAGAGTACGGCAATCAAACCGTTTATGCTGTGGGTTCTCGTCTCCATTCATCAGGTTATTTATGCCCTCACCGATGTGGCGGTTGCTATACGAAAATTTTTGAAGCCAGTCTGAGGATTGATATCAGTCGAAAAACAGCAATTCAGGAAACGGCGCCGTGCCGTTTTCCTGAGTGTACGCAATATTAATTCCGATGCCGTACTATAGCGGTTCTCAAGCGTTGTTAGGTATGCGGGCTTCTTCCTGTGCCCACCTGATGTTACTCAGACAAAGGCTATATTTACTCTTCTTCGTCTTCGGTTTGCCACTGCCGCCACATTTCAAAGCCATTAAAGCCCCTGTATTGCAGGTAGTTCAAGACTTTGCCCTTGGTTTTCGGATCTACTTTACTCCAAGCCTCGATCTTGTATTTCCGCATGACTTTGGCTTTTAATTCGGCGAGTTTTGCGGCTTCCGAGTCCAGATTTTCGGCAATTTCTTCTTCCCAGACTCGATCGAACAAATCGCTAGTAATTCCTTTTTGCAGGCACTTGCGCTTGATGGCCGATTTCCCGTATTTGCCCGTAGCAGAGGCGATCGAGTTTGCCACCAAGCGAGTGTCAGACTGATAGCCTCGGTCTTGAATTTGCGCGATCGCCTCCAATATTTCCTCATTGCCAAAACCTTTCTCTTGCCCCTTTTTGCGAAGTTCAGAGGCACTGTAGTCTTTGCGGGACAAGAGAAAATAGAAATAGTCAAGACAGCTCATCAGTTAAATCGAAGGTTGGCGCGCAAATACTTCTGTAGCGAATATCAAATCCAGCCGCCTTGCTATCGGCAGACTGCATCGATATATCCTCTATTCTTCTGTATCCTCCTCTTCTTCCACTTCCACATCCGCTCTGTCCACATCGATCTGAATCAAGCGAATGTGCTTGTATCCGAGTTTAATTTCAAACTCGTCACCTGGCTTTAATCCCATTTCTTGGGTATAATTTGCCCCGATCACGATCGAGCCATTCTTGTGAACGCTAGCGCGATAACTCGCTTCTCGTCCGCGTCCGTCTGCTTTCGACTTCTCTAGCTCAATTCCCTTAGCAGCTAACACTGCATCGTAAAACTCAGCCAAGTTAATCCGGGTTTCTCCACTTTTGCTGACGGTGAAGTAGCCGCAAAGCTTTGCAAGTTCTCTGCGCGGCAAATCGCTGCCTTTGATTTTTTGAAGCAGACCTTTTCCTGTTAAGGGTGCTGTAGCTGTTTCTGCCATTGACCGTACCTCGCTTATTGGACTTTACTTATATCAATTACAACACATTAGATTAACTTTGTTTCACTGTCAATACTAAGAATTCGGAATATAAGATTCTGGATAAATTTTTGCGGCCTCAAAACCGGGGGTGCAAGTAAGGATGCTCGAAGGCCGATCTATTTGCTGCTCGGAGGTGATGCTTGCCTAAGCCTCAAGGGCGCGATCGCGGGAGGAATTATTGTCGCAAATTAAATGCTTTACTTTTTTACAGTAAAGTCTGTTCCCAACTTTCACCAATCCCCGATCCAGTCTGCGCTCAAGGTAAAAACCAAAGCACCGATGAATGAAAATACCTAGGGCGCGACACAGGCAAATCTGCCGCCAGCAATTACCGGCGCGGGGTTAAATTTTACCTCAACAAGGCGAGGCAGCACTTGTTCTCGATACCGCTGCCACCTACTTGTAAACCCTGTTTTTCGGGCGGTAAATCCCCTCAAAACCCCAAATACCGAAGAGCAATCTTCTATTAAGGTGTTCGGCATATATAGCGCATCCACCCTGACGGTTAGGACGCTCTTAATGGCCATTTCCCCATGGAGTCGATTGCTTCTGACTTCTGAGTTCAGACTTCTTTTTACCCCAAGAGCGCAGCCTTTATAGCCTTCTTCCTTCTTCCTTCTTCCTTCTTCCTTCTTCCTTCTTCCTTCTTCCTTCTTCCTTCAACATCTGCTATAACTTGCACAGAACGCAGTCCGGGGAAGGTAATCCGGTAAAAAAATCAAGGAAATTTCACCTGTTCGTTGAAAGGGTTTTCGCTAAAACCCGATTTAATGGGCGTGGCGGCAGAAACATCGTGCAGCCACCACCAGAGGAATTAGCTGCTGCACCAAAAACATTAGATCTCTTGCAAAAATACAAAGCACCACACCCCAGCCCTCCCCGCGAGTTCGGGGAGGGGGTAAGATTATTCTTGTTTCCCCCCGAAGTTCGAGGGGACTTGCGGGGGGTAAATTTGACTTTTGCAAGAGTTCTATTGTCTGTGATGTTTGAGGGGGAGAAGCGGATGGGGGGGGACAAGAACAAGGAATAGGGAATTAAAATATACAATTTATAATGTTGTAGAGGGATTTGTTTCATCGCGCGATCGGGCTGCGCCACTCTTCAACCTTCGCTACTTTCTCAGTAGACTCCGAGGGGGCGATCGGGAAAATCGCCCTCAAAGGGCCCCAAGCCAGAGAATTTGACGTTATTTCCACAGGGGAATTGAAAAAGACCGACTTAAATGCAGTACAGCTCAAATATTTGCTCCAACACAAATTAGCAGCCGTTGCCGGCTTTGAGTTTCGGTGGAAATGTGCTGATTTCCATTCGTTGCCGGACAACTGCCCGACTGGGAAAATTTATGCGCCATCTTGACTGGGTATGCCAACTCACAGCCACTTCCACAATTACTTATTTTGAAATATAGCAAGCGCCCATTAGGGTAAGTCCCAGATGCGATCGAGCAGCAGCCGATCGCGAATTGCCAAGGACAACCGCAGTTAATTTCGCTCCCGAGCAAGCTAGCCCAAACTCAGGATCGCGATCGGTTGTTGCTTCTGAGTAAATTCACTTAAATGAAACGTAAAATACAGCTTGATTGCAAGCTGGCTGTGTTGCTCTTCATCCTTCCTTTTAGACTAAGCGAACTCTTTGATGCCTTCTTCCTTCTTCATTTTGCTTGGTGGCCTTCTTGCAAGTAATTTTGCGACAGGGGAGTCCGTACCGCCGGCAGTAACTCTTCTGGTTTTGTGCCTCGTTGCTGTGAGTGCCGCCACCCAAACAAGCCAGCACTCACAGCAACGGGCAACAAGCAAAGCATCACTACCAGACATTTTTGCAATCCCGATTGTTTTAACGATTTCGGAGTCGGTGTAGTTACCGGAGTTGCTTGGATCGCCGCCGGCTCAGAATTAGGAATAGAGTTCGGTGAATTAGCAGCAGAAGATCGATCGCTCTGGTGAACCCAATCCCTGCGATCTTTTAATTGATCGGGAAAATATTCCCAGACTTCGCCGTCATCTGTGTCTGACTCCTGCGGTTGATTGGCTGCGGTTGGCGGGTATGGGGCGATCGTCGAGAGTGCAGGTGGCGCCTTCCATTCTGTACCCCCTGCCACCGGCGGCGTCGGGGGTAGGATTAAATTTGGCACCGGAGAACCGGATGGCCCGCCTTGGCCTGGGGCGCCCGTCAGATAGCCGTCAAAGTCCGGGTGCTGGTAGAGAATCGGCAAAGCCCAGTATAACTGGTGAGAACCGTAGGTAGAAATTAGTCCCGCCCTGGCCCGACTCAGGCTGAGATCGACTGGATGGCCTTGATTTAGGTTGCGGTAAAACAGGCGCGTCAGAGTTAGAGCTACATCGTCGGGAATGCTTTCTGCCATTGCTAGCACTGCCGGAATGCCCCGCTTGATTAAGGCTGCGGTTAAATTGCGTTCCGAACTGTCCTCGCCGATGTCTGAGGGGTCGCCGTAGGCCCCGCGGCAGGAATTGAACACGGCCATCTGAATGCCGTTGTTAACCAGCAATCCGGCTAAGTCGTCGCCGCTCAAGGTTTCGGTTAACCCGGTGCGACTGCTGACTAGGTAGAGCTCGCCGCCTCTGGAACCTAAGTTGCTGTGGCCTGCGTAGTGCAAGACTTGGTAGTGTCCTTGTTCTAGGGCTTGAGTAAGCTGTTCTCGATCGGGCTGTTCGAGAATCGTCAGTTGAATTTCGGAGTGTGGGCCGTTTTTGAGGGGATTAGCGCTCCGGTTTTGCAGTTCTTGTTGCAAGTGGAGCACTTCTCGTTTGAGCTGCAAGCTGTCTCGATCGCTCGGAGAGGCGATCGCCACTAAAATTTTTAGCGGGCCGCTGCTGGGTACCATCCGGGTTTGTTTGAACAAACTTGTACCTGGTTGGTAGCGGGAAAACACGACATCGGTGCCGGTTGCTAAAGGGCGATCGCCCGCGTGCAGAACTTCCCACGGGAGCCGCGGCAAGTGCCTGCCTTTGAGTCCCAGGCGCAGTTGCAGGACTTCTCGGCGGTGCTGGGCGATGCCTTGAGCGCAAGTCCAGCTATCGCGCAAGTTTCCTTGAAACAGTCCGCTGTATAATTGTTGCCCCAGGGCTACTAAATTCGGCGCTGAGTTTTTTGTCGATCGCCCTGTGCGACCGGCAGCACCGGTTCCTTGGAACACGCCCACCATCGGGTCATTCATCAGTTGAGCAGACAGTGCCAGCCATTGGTCGATCGGCCAGCGGACTTGTTGCTCTGCTAAGGGTACACCGGGTGCAACCTTTTCTGTCCGCACTAGATATTCGTCGTCCCCAACTGGGGTGACTGAGAGTTTAAATTCTTGGCTCACCGATTTAGCGCCCCCCCGCCTCAATTCTGAATATGCCTGCGTTTTTGCAGTTAGCAATCGCGATCGGCAAACTAATTTTTACTCTTTCAATCAAAGTTTTTGATTGCGCTTCCCCCGATCGGGCGATCGCTGGGATCAAATATATTTGTTCAAACACTTTGAAGCTATAAAACTTGTACTTTAATAACAGTTTATTAGTTTTGATTGCCCTATGCCTGGATGAAAGCCCTATTTTCTCCAATCTTGCTATTTTGAACATTTTGCACCTCTACCGCAGACCCCTTTACATTCGTCGGAAACTTGAGTTTGTCATTGCTCAGTAAAGTTAAATAGGAGGCACTTTACCAGGCGGATCTCTAGTTCTTATTAAGATTACTTCAGCTATCGCCCACCTGTTTCAGGGCAATATCGCAGGCAATTTTGAGTAAATTTTTGGCGGTAGCGATCGATCGCTGTGTCCTCAGGCCTGAAAATTGGATCTGAAGCCTCCCCCTAAACGGGGGAAATCAAACAAAATGATTCATTGCTTCAACCCTCTTCGATCGACGGCTATGGATAGCTGTCAACTGTCAACTGTCAACTGTCAACTGTCAACTGTCAACTGATGAACGCTTATCCTTTACCATCAACCCCCCTTTTCAAATCTTGATTTTGTGTCAATTAATGAATTGGTCAGCCGGCGAGTCCTCATCCGTAAGCCCTGAACCCTCATCCATAAGCCCTGAGCGGCGATCGCTAATCGATAGAGCGACCCTCGAAAATTCCTCGTCGATTCTTGCTAATTTACCGCTTCTATGTTAATGTTATTTTTTTGTTTAACTGTCTTAATCTAGCTAAAGTGAAGCAGGAAAAATAAAGTCAAGTGTCCGAGAAGTTTTCAGAATACAACTGCTATCCAATATTCCAGCCCTTTCCAGCAACCAGGATTTTTCTCATCTAGAGGACTCAGCCTCATCCAGCCTCTTTTTCGGTGAAATATGGGGGAAAGGCAACCATAAACTTACAAATAAACCGGGTTTATCGTGTCCGCCACGGGTCATTTGCGCTCAAAATGCCGATCGAGCTTGCAATTTTAACCAAAAACAATGCCACTTTTCAGTTAACAGTTGACAGTTGACCGCTTGAGGGCTACCTCTCCATAAAAGGAAGAGGATTTAAACAGTGAATAATTTTGTTTTATTTTCCCCCTATAACGAGGAGGTTTTAAACCCATTATTCTTGGCAAAAATTAATGCAATTGTAGGCAAGCTTCAAGACAATACAAAATCTGTCATTACTAATCTCAAATTTAAAATATCAAACCTAAAATCGTATAAATTATGTGTTTATTGCTATGTGTTGGAGGATTTTACAAGAAAGAATTGGTCGAAAGCCCGCCCGCCGGAGCGGGAGAAATTAAAATCAGGCTATTCATTACTCGAATACTCGGACTTTTCGGTAGGTGTCGCTCTCAAACTGTCAACTGTCAAGCGGTCAACTGTCAACTGGTGAAAATCTGTCTTGAGAGAGATATTATTGGCAGAGTAGCTAGGATTTTTTCTAAAATACAATATTTTGTCAGTTCGCGAGGCTCGCTCGAATCGAGATAAACTTATACGACAGAAAATTAAAACAAATATTTGCCGGGGCGATCCATCTATTTTTTTTATTAATCATCGGGAACCAAAATTAGGAGCGTACAGTCACTGGCAAAAGAGATGCAAATCCTAAGTCAGGGAAGGATTTGTCAGAGCTGGGAGTGTTACAAAAAGTTAAAGCAACCAGGCTCGATCGCAGGAAAAGCAAGGTAAATTTGGGGAATAAAGGTTTTGGGTAGTTATGTGGGAGTTGTGAGTTGCGAGTTTACATTCTGCTAATTCACTGTAGAAATTACGTAGAAAATCTACAATTCGGCGCATTTAGGTGCAGCTTACTGTAGAAATTACGGATAACATCAAAAGCGAGTTGCGCTGCGGCGCAGCACTGGCGGTGTATGCGGCGTCTCAATTATTTGGGGCGCGCAATTGCAGAAGATACAACTCGCAACCGATGGAAATAACCCCTTGCAGTTTAAATAGCATCTATAAACAGAAAGGTAGGATATCAGCCGCTCTAGCAGGCGAAAGTATGAATTTGTAAAATTATGCTTTCGCTAGATCCTCCTTGCTGATAAACTGACTCGAAGAAACTCAGCCCTTTTTTGGAAATATCAAAGATGGAAGAAGAAATGTTGTTAGAAAATGTATCGGGAACACTTTTTCCCGATCGAGATGAAACAGAAATTTCTGACCTGAAAAAAACCAGTTTGTTTTCACCGATCGCCCTGGACGAGCAGCAGCCAAAACTCGTGTTTTCCGCCAGCGAACTCGATCGACTCGCCGATTTTCGGGATGCTAGTGCTATCAATTCCGATAGCGGGTTAGGCAAGTTAGTTGACAATGCGATCGCACAAAACAGCGGCATCACTAACGGCAAAGTTCCGAATCCTCCTAAAGACGCATCCCCCAAAGTTGCTGATGATAGCAGCAAAATGGCTGAATTGAGCGGCGTACCCGAAGAAGGTACAGGCAACAAAAATGACAAAAAAGATAACAGCGGCAGCGATCCCCAGACGATCGAAGGTACTGATGGCGATGACATAATTGTTGCCACGGGCGCTAACCAGTCGCTCTACGGCAAAAGAGGCAAAGACAAACTCAAAGGAAAGAGTGGCAAAAATAAACTCTATGGAGGCAAAGACGGCGACGATTGCGAGGGCGGCGATGGCGATGACGAAATAAGAGGCGATCGCGGCGACGACAAGTGCGACGGCGGCGAAGGCAACGATACCGTCTACGGTGGCAAAGACAACGACACTCTTTCTGGTGGCACCGGCAACGATACCTGCAAAGGCGATGACGGCGATGACTGGGTGCACGGCAACGACGGCAAGGATGACGTTGACGGCGGCAGCGGCAATGATACCGTCTACGGCGGCAAAGGCGACGACACCTGCAATGGTGGCGAAGGCAACGATACTGTCAGGGGCGATCGGGGTAACGACAACGTTAACGGCGGCGAAGGCAATGACACCGTTAACGGTGGCAAAGATAACGATACCGTCACCGGCGGTGCTGGCAATGACGGTTGCAGCGGCGACGACGGCGACGACACCGTAATGGGCGGCAGCGGCGACGACACCACAACAGGCGGTGCCGGCAACGACAACGTTAGCGGCGACGAAGGCGACGACAGCGTTGTCGGCGGCGACGGCAAAGATACCTTGATCGGTGGCGAAGGCAACGACGCTTGCAGTGGCGACGAAGGCGACGACAGCGTTGTCGGTGGTGCTGGTGACGACACCGTGATGGGCGGTACTGGCAACGATACCCTCGTTACTGGCGACGGCAATGACATGGCAGAGGGCGGTGATGGCGACGACAGCGTTGCCGGCGGCGGATCTGGCAACGATACGCTGATGGGTAATGCTGGCAACGATACGATCGTTGGCGGTACTGGCAACCATACCTGTAGCGGCGGTGCTGGAAATGACGTTTTTGTCATGGATATGGGTAACAATACCACTCCCGGAAGTTCCGTCATCACTGACTACGAAGATGGCTTAGACAAGTTTCTGCTGGGTGGCAGCTTGAACTTTAGCAGCTTGTTGTTTGTACAAGTCGGCCTCAATACCGAAATTCGACTCAGCAGCAATCAGTTGGTGCTGGCACTATTGTTGAATGTTAGCGCTACTATTCTCAATGCTGGCGACTTTTTGGGAGTTAATGGTAGCTCTCCAAGCCCAAGCCCAACTCCAACTCCAACTCCAACCCCAAGTCGAATAGTTAGTACCCCTCCGCGATCGCAAGCTAATAAGACACTCACTGTCGGTTCCGACGGCTTGCCACAAACTATTACTGGTGACTTGTTGAAGTTTGTCGATAACGAGCAAAGTGCTAGCGAAACAGTCTTTAAGTTAACGGAGCTCCCTGATGCTAAAACCGGGAAACTATTCTTTAAGGGAGTAGAGGTAACACAAGTCGGTTTGAGCTTCACTCAAGTAGACATTAGCCTCAATTTATTAACTTTCCAAGCTGTAAAAGGTTTTGTCGGTGCGGCTAGTTTTGGTTTTGAAGTTAGCGACGGCAGAAATATTGTCACCAGCCAACGTTTTAGCTTCAATGTCGAGCAAAATATCTTTAATTTTGCTGGCAATACCAATCCTCAAGTGATTGTCGGTTCGCTCACGCTAGATAACGACATCGAAGGCGGCGACGGCGACGATGACATTAAAGGCGGTAACAAGACTAACAAAATTAAAGGCAACAAAGGCAAGGACAAAATTAAAGGCGGCGATGGCGGCGATAACGATATCGACGGCGGCGATGGCGATGACGAGATCGAAGGTGGTAAAGGCAAAAACAAAATTAAAGGAGGTAACGGCAAAAACAAAATTAAAGGCGGTGATGGCGATAACGAGATCGAAGGTGGCGATGACGATGACGAGATCGAAGGTGGTAAAGGCAAAAACAAAATCAAAGGAGGTAAAGGCAAAAACAAAATCAAAGGCGGTGATGGTGAGAATGATATCGAAGGTGGCGATGACGATGACGATATCATCGGTGGTAAAGGCAAAAACAAAATCAAAGGAGGTAAAGGCAAAAACAAAATCAAAGGCGGTGATGGCGATAATGATATCGAAGGTGGCGATGACGATGACGATATCGAAGGTGGTAAAGGCAAAAACAAACTCATCGGCGGTATTGGCAATGACAAAATTAAAGGCGGCGATGGCGAGAATGAGATCGACGGTGGCGAAGGAACCAATACTCTAATTGGAGGCGCTGGTAAGAATCGCTTTATTTACAAAGTTTCTCGCGAAAAGATTAAAACAGTTCTAGATGCTGACTTAATTACTGACTTTAAGGCTGATGAAGATCTCTTAGAGTTGTCTGCCGCAGCTTTTGGCAATCTCAGCCTTACCAGCTTGACTCGACTGGGGATTACGGCTACTTCTGCTGTTGGATCGATCGGCAGTTCTAACTTACTCGACTTCAGCGCCGATATCAGCGTTACCAGCATCGCCACTTTGCAAGCGCGGTTTGCAGCTTTGGGAGGCAACAGTGACGCACCTACTTTCTGTCAGTTTACAGATGCCGAGACTAACCGTTCCGTGCTGGTATTTGCTGTTGGGGCGCGCTTTGAAATTGTCACCAGTTTCTCGCTGAAATTTAGCCTGCAAATCAGGAACTTTGTCTTCAGCGGCCCGCCACTAAATGTTCCTGTCGGTACTTCCGGGCCTGACAATTTAAACTTCGGCACTAATCCGGCCGCAGTTAATTTCAAGGCTTTGGCTGGCGATGACAACATTGTCGGCAGCAACTTTAACGATACCATCGACGGCGGTGACGGCAACGATACCATCACCGGCGGCCTCGGTGCTGATGTCCTCAGCGGTGGTAGTGGTGCAGATCTCTTTGTTTACAGGACAACTAAAGAAGGTGGCGATCGAATTTCTGACTTCAAATCTGGAACAGATAAATTCCAGTTTGTATCGAGCGAATTCGGCAATGTGACTACTACTAACTTTGACGGTGTTAGCGGTTCAACTCCTGACATTACCGGCAAAGAGTTAGTCATTTTCACTGGCGGAACCTATGCCAGTCTCGAAGCGGCTCAAGCTAAGGCTTTGGGCAGTTCAACAACTCCTGGTTTCTTCGCATATAACAATGCTGCGAACGAAACGGTGTTGGTGTTTGACTCTAACGGTACAGCACCAGGCGGTTCGACAATTGTTGCGAATCTGGGTACTGCGGCGGGAACTTTGGGCACAGCAGACTTTGTGTTTACTGGTGCAAGTGCAACTTCTCCGACTGGTACTTCTACAAATTCCGGCAGCATTGTTGATTTAAATGCTGCTGGGAATACCTATCCGAGTGCGAGCAATAATTTCGGTTCAGGTGCTGGCGGTTACAACTTCAGCACACCCGTCTTATTTACCGGAGATGCGAAGGCTAACAATGTCACTGGTACTCAATTTGCTGACATCTTCAGCGGTGGTTCTGGTGCAGATATTCTGACTGGTGGCAGTGGTGCAGATATCTTTGTTTACAATTCTCCCGGTGAAGGCGGTGATACGATTACTGACTTTGCCTTTGGGGTTGACAAATTCAAGTTTGCCAGTGGTGCTTTCGGGAATTTGACTACTACTAACTTTGACGGTGTGACGGGTTCAACTCCTGACATTACTGGCAAAGAGTTAGTGATTTTCACCGGCGGGAATTATTCGACTGTGGAAGCGGCTCAAGCTAAGGCTTTGGGCAGTTCAACAACTCCTGGTTTCTTCGTATATACGAATACGAACAGCGAGACGGTGTTGGTGTTTGACTCGAACGGTACAGCGGCAGGCGGTTTCACAACTGTTGCTAATTTGGGTACGGCTGCGGGGACTTTGGGCACAGCAGACTTCTTGTTTACTGGTGCTACTGGTTCTGCTCCGACTGGTACTTCTACAAATTCCAGCAGCATTGTTGATTTGGTTGCTAATCCGGGTACTTTCCCGACAACTGGAGTTTACAATTTCGGTTCTGGTGCGGGCGGTTACAACTTTACCACTCCTGTCTTGTTTACCGGCAATTCAACTGTGGCGAATAACGTCACAGGTACTGAGTTGGCTGATATCCTCAACGGTGGTGGCGGTGCAGATATCCTCAACGGTGGCGGCGGTGCAGATACTATCACCGGTGGTGCCGGTGTAGATATTCTGACTGGCGGTTCTGGTGCAGATATCTTTGCTTACAAGGCTCCTGGCGACGGCCCGGATACGATTACTGACTTTACTTTCGGAACTGACAAATTGCAGTTTGTTGCGAACGCTTTCGGCAATTTGACTTCTACGAATTTTGTCAGTGTGAGCGGTTCAAATCCTGACATTACTGGCAAACAATTGGTGATTTTCACCGGTGCCAATTATTCGACTGTGGAGGCGGCTCAAGCTAAGGCTGTGGGTGGTTCTACAACTCCTGGTTTCTTCGTATATACGAATACGAACAGCGAGACGGTGTTGGTGTTTGACTCGAATGGTACAGCGGCAGGTGGTTTCACAACTGTTGCTAATTTGGGTACGGCTGCGGGGACTTTGGGCACAGCAGACTTCTTGTTTACAGGGACAATCGTTGCTTCTCCAACTACCCCTGCTCCGACTTCTGGTAGCATTGTCAATTTAGTGACTAATCCGGGTACTTTCCCGACAACTGGAGTTTACAACTTTGGTTCTGGTGCGGGCGGTTACAACTTTACCACTCCTGTCTTGTTTACTGGCAATTCAACTGTGGCGAATAATGTCACTGGTACTGAGTTCTCCGATATTTTGAACGGCGGTTCCGGTGCTGATATTTTCAACGGTGGGGCTGGTAATGACAGCATCTCCGGTGGCGCTGGTAATGACAGCATCTCCGGTGGTGCTGGTAATGACACTTTAATCGGCGGTTTGGGAACAAATGCTCTCAGCGGTGGATTGGGTTCTGATGTGTTTGTGTTCACGGGAACTACTGCTGGTGGCGGGGATATCATTACGGATTACAGCATTGTTGATGATGTAATGAACATTGACAAGATTGCTTTTGCCGGGTTGGGATCGGGGCCTTTGGGTTCGAGTTTCTACCGGTACAGCAGCACTGTTGCTACTGTAAGCGCGATCGAGTCATCCTTGACTTCGCCGTCGATTATTGCTCTCTTCGATGGTGCAGCTACTAAGTTGTATTACGATAGCAACGGTTCGACGGTTGGTGGCAACAGTTTGTTTGCTACTGTCAATGTGAATTTGGGAGTTTCGGGTAATTCTGAATTGTTCTTGTTCTAAACGGCAAGAATTCTAATCTGAATATCAAGCGTATGCACGGGGATACAGCAATGCTGTATCCCAACAAGATAAGGACACGGCAATGCTGTGTCCTTATTTTGTTGTTGATTTTCAAACAATTTAGCGGCTTTGTTTTGGCTAGGGAAATGGCACTACCCTGTCTTTTTTTGCGGTGTTGTTGATGGTGGATACGATCGCGCGATCGCCTTTTTGGGGATTTGTGCGATCGACTATTAGAAAATTAACTCTTCAACCCACGGAGGTGGGTTTCGTCTGTGTAGACGCGGTTTCAACCGCCGTTTCCGTTACAATATATTTTTGGGGTTTCTTGACAAGAATTCTGGAACGGTGTCGGTGCGTCGCTATGAGATTGTCTGTGTGGATTCAGAGTTTTTTGAGGGCGACACACCCTACGGAAGACTTCAACTGCCGTCTCCATTACCTCGTTTCCAACCGCTGCCGCCATTTGCTGCTAATTACATCGATCGCAGTCACGACAACTAACAGCACTAACATCATGGTAGTGGCTTTGTTGTATTCAAAAGCTCGAATATAATTGACTAATTCAAAACCAATACCGCCGGCGCCGACTACTCCCAACACCGAAGCCGCGCGGATGTTGTATTCAAACATCCACAGCGTGTAGCCCAGGGCTAGCGGCAACACTTGCGGGAAAATGCCGTATTGGGCAACTTGCAGCCAAGATGCACCCGCCACTTGCAACGATTCGATCGATCGCGCTTCCACAGACTCGATCGCCTCCTGATAAAATTTAGCAAGATAACCTATTGTATAAATTCCCAAAGCCAAAGTACCAGCCGGCGCGCCCAAACCAGTCGCGGATACAAACAGCAATCCCAGGACAATTGAAGGAACGGATCGCACCGCATTTTGCAATAAATTAGCTAGCCACTGCAACCACTTTGGTGCTATATTGTGGGCGCTACAAATCGCAATCGGTACGGAAAGAATCGCGCCGATTGTGGTTCCCCACAAGGACATTTGAACTGTTTCGATTAAGGCGTTAATTGCTACGTCGATAATTTCGAGATTTGGCGGCCACAAGCGGGACATAAAATCTGTCATGTATGGCCAACTGCTAGCCAATGTTGTGGCATCTATTTCTAATCCCTGCAAGGCCCAACCGTAAATTACAATTAAGATTGTTGTAATACCTGGGGTTTTAATCAAGCTATAATTTTTTGAGAAGTTAGTTGATTTTTTTTCGATCATTTCAGTTGGTTTTGAGATTTATGTACGGCTATTTTTTTGTTTGATGAAGGGGCTTTTTTGTGAACCGCAGAGGGCGCAGAGAACACAGAGGAAGAGGGGAGAAGAGGGGAGTTCACACTGCTAGTTTGGGATGTGTTGATTTGCTAAATTTTTCTGACAGGTTTTGACATTTGCCATCATAGACTATCTGACCGGCATCTAGGACGATCGCTCTTTCTGGATATCTGCTTGCCATTCCTAAGTCGTGCAATACTACAACTACGGTCATGCCTTGTTCTCGGTGCAGCTTCGCCAGAATTTCCATTACTTGTTGGGCTGCGATTACGTCTAATCCGGTGGTGGGCTCGTCTGCGAGTAAAATCTGCGGTGATTGGATTAAGGCGCGGGCGATGGCGACTTTTTGCTGTTGTCCGCCGCTTAGCAGTCCGGTTTTTTGGTATGCTAGGTCTATGAGTCCGAAGTCTGCGAGTAGGTCAAAAGCTCGATCGCGCTTTTGCTTTGGAAAACCCCACAGAGTCTCCCAAGTATTCAATCCTCCCAAGCAACCACACAGTACATTGTCGATCGCAGGTAGCTGTTTAATCAATCCGCCACCTTGAAAAATCAAGCCAATATCGCGCCGAATTCGCCTCAAGGTGTGCGAAGTGATCGCATTATCGTTAATCCGAATTTCTCCGCTTTTGACGGGAACTAATCCGACAAAAGAACGTAAAAGAGTAGATTTTCCGGCACCGTTTAAACCAAGAAGTGCTACAAATTCGCCCTGTTTAATTTTGCAATCAATTCCGTTCAAAATCGGGCGTTTGAGCGAGGTTGAATAAGCTGTTTCTAACTTGCTACATTCGATAGTCATAGGAATTATTTGTTAACAAATTTGGCTCAAACAATGTCATAGCGACCACCTACAATAAAATAGGTTCGTAGTGAGGACTTTAGTCCTGCTTTTTTCTGCGGACGAACTTCCTGACTACCAACAATAAAATAGGTTTGTAGTGAGGACTTTAGTCCTTCTTTTTTCTGCGGACTAAAGTCCTCACTACGAACCTTTGTTTTACGATGTGAGGATTTTTGTCCTTCTTTTTTCTGCGGACTGAAGTCCTCACTACGAACCTTTGTTTTACGGTGTGAGGATTTTTGTCCGGCTTTTCTGCGGACTGAAGTCCTCACTACGAACCTTTGTTTTACGATGTGAGGATTTTTGTCCTTCTTTTTTCTGCGGACTAAAGTCCTCACTACGAACCTTTGTTTTACGATGTGAGGATTTTTGTCCTTCTTTTTTCTGCGGACTAAAGTCCTCACTACGAACCTTTGTTTTACGGTGTGAGGATTTTTGTCCTTCTTTTTTCTGCGGACTAAAGTCCTCACTACGAACCTTTGTTTTACGGTGTGAGGATTTTTGTCCGGCTTTTCTGCGGACTAAAGTCCTCACTACGAACCTTTGTTTTACGATGTGAGGATTTTTGTCCGGCTTTTCTGCGGACTAAAGTCCTCACTACGAACCTTGATTTTACGGTTCGAGTTTAGCACGCACCAAAGCTTGGCGCAAGCTTGCTAAATGGCTAGCATGATCGACTTTTACCAATTTTTGGGAATTGTACAAGCTGCGGAACAATTGATTGTTTGCAGGTTCGTTCATTTTCATGAAAGCATTGATGAGTTTTTCTCGCATTGGTGCCGGAATGCTATCGTCAATTACAATTCCGTGGGCTGGAACTCCTGGTATCTGCTGCAAAACTCGCAATTTCTTGCCTTCTTCTGCTGTAATCCAAGGCGGTAGTAAAGCGTATTCCGAGACGGCTGCGACTTCTGCTTGACCTCTTAAAACTGATTGCAAAGCGCTCCCGTAACCGTCGCCGTAGGTAACATTTCCAAAGAAATTTTCCAGTCTATCCGGGCCTGAGACTAATCCTTGACCTACTAATTCTGAGACTGGGAAAATAAATCCTGAACCGGAAGTTCGAGATGTGAAAGCCATTTTTTTACCCTTCAATTGTTCGAGGGTTTGCTTTGCTGAACCTTTCGGGCGCAGCGGACTATCTTGCCGCACTACAAACACAGAATCGTAGGTATTTCCGCCGGAATAATCACTGCGAACTTCTGCTAAATACATCCGCGCTTTGGCTAATTGTTCTGCTTTTAATGCCGCGCGCCCTGCTACAAATGCGACATCTGCCCTATTCGCCCTCAATGCTTCTACAGCGGCGGTTTCGTCGCCGATGACTGCTTCCACGGGCATTCCGATTTCTTTTGAGAGTATTGCAGCTACTTGATTGGCTTTGTTTTGCAAGTCTGTAGCATCTCTGCGGTTGGCAAATACGATCCTAATGCGACTTATAGCTGCTTGTGCTGTTAAATCTAGATCGCCCTTTGGGGTTGTTTGCGCGATCGCCTTCTGCCCAATTCCCATTGCATTCGCTGTCAAACCCGCTAGCAGCAACAATCCTGCGCTAGCGCTTGCTAGCACTTTAAACTTTGCATTCATTAATTCCTCTCCTGCACAACCGCAACTTTTTGATAATCTATTGCAATAACCTTGATGTTATCCTACAACGCTTTTGGTAATTAGTTGCAATAGTCAATAGATAATAATTTCCGATATGTCATATCATCAAAATTGATTAAGCTTTGATTCTATGTATGATATAATCCCGCCCAAGCACCCCAGGCAGAAACAATATGACAGCCAACTTTACCGATAAAAATGCTTTGCAAGTCTGTTTTGCTGATGTGGAGGCGGCGGCAAAGCGCTTGCAGGGCAAAGCTTTCAAGACACCGGTGCTGACTTCGACAACTTTCAACAAACGGACAAATTCTCAGGTATTTTTCAAGTGCGAGAACTTTCAGCGGACGGGCTCGTTTAAATTTCGGGGTGCTTGCAATGCTTTGATGCAGCTATCGGAAGCCCAAAAACACAACGGAGTAGTGACTTTTTCTTCGGGAAATCACGCGCAGGCGATCGCCCTTGCCGCCCAGTTGCTACAAATTCGCGCTACTGTGGTAATGTCGGCAGATGCGCCCAAAGTCAAGCAGGAAGCGACTCGCGGCTATGGTGCCGAAATTGTTTTGTACGATCGCACTCAAGTTTCCCGCGAAGAGCTCACCGCCCAAATTGCCAGGGAACGACACTTGACAATTATTCCTCCTTATGATGACGCGCGAGTGATCGCGGGACAAGGTACGGCGGCGCTGGAATTGATCGCAGAAGTTGGGGAGTTGGATTTGCTGCTGGTTTGCTGCGGCGGTGGAGGTTTATTGTCGGGATGTGCGATCGCAGCTAAAACTTTGTCTCCGAAGTGTACAGTCATAGGGGTGGAACCCGAGCAAGCAGATGATGCCGTGCGATCGTTCCGCACCAAAACGCTGCAAACTGTTAGCAACCCGGATACTATTGCTGACGGTGCGCGCACCCCGTCTTTGGGGAAATTGACTTTTCCTTTGGTACTGCATTATGTGGACGATATGGCAACAGTTTCGGAAGCGCAAATTCGCAATACAATGTTTTTTATGTGGGAGCGGATGAAGATTGTTGTTGAACCGACGGGAGTGTTAGCTGCGGCGGCTTTGCTGTCAGGAGTTGTGAAAGCTGAAAATAAGAGAGTTGGCGTGATTGTCAGCGGTGGAAATGTGGATATTAGAGAGGTCGATCGCTTTTTTGCTTAGATGGGGATAGTTCTCTGGTAAGATGCTCCCACAACAAACTTTGATATCACAGCACAATGTCTTCAGAAACAAACTCAGCCGCTCAATCTACAACTGGTGCAGATGCGATCGATGTGGCGATCGCCTCAGGAATCGATTTTGACGGCACTGCGATTCCGAAAGCAAAATTAGACCTGTACGAGAAAGTAATGGGATTAGAAGCCGGGAGACAGCGCAGCGGCGTGTCGAACACCATGCGATCGCGCATTGTCCGAATTGGAGTCAAACACCTGTCTCAAGCAGAACTCGATCCAATGTTAATTGCTGCTGACTTCGCACCGCTAAAAGACAAAGAAGTTGCCTTTTATTACGGCGGTAAGTAACAATTAGGTAACGCAGAAACGCGAAATATAAGATACCAAAGAAACCGGGTTGTTCCATGATATTGTGTCCGATAGATTAACCGCAATAAGATTAGTTCGTATTAGTTCGTAGTGCGGACTTCAGTCCGCAGCTTTTTGCGGACTGAAGTCCGCACTACAAACCATTTTTGTTATGGCAATCGACCGGATATGATATGATTAAGTGTTTTGATGCAATATTTATCGCAAAAACCCGGTTTCCCCCTCAATGAAAAATTGACAAAGGGGATGTATTTCAACTAAGACGCAAGTATAACTGCAACTATGGCTAGCACAAGAGCGATAACTTGCGGGATTGTAATTGGTTCTTTCAGAAAGAAATATGATAGAAATACAGTAATTAGTGGGTAAAGGGATGTAATGCTGATGACGCTGATAACTGGCCCGCTTTCAATGGATCTCAGAAAAATCACAGATGCCACAGTTCCGCAAACACCGATTAATAAAGCAGATAGGATTCCTGCAATATTTCCCTCAAGGCTCAAGTTTTTACTGTTGGCAAGAATGAATACTGTAGTTAAAATAGCGCCGATTGTTTCATAAACAAAAACTGTTTTGTAGTCAATATATTTAGTAGCTAACTTCCCAAAAAATCCCCAAATACCGTATAATAGCGAACAAATGAGTGCATAGATTAACCAATTGGGTATTTTAACCATTGTTTCAAGAAGGCAAGTGCATTATTTGGTGCTAGTTGTACTAGACTCTAGATTGCGATCGCATTTGATAAATTTTCGCTAATCGCCACCTGTACGGTTCTTAATTCTCCGGTTTCAAAGCACGTTCCATCAGTGATAAAACAGCTTGTTCGGGAGTAATTTCACCATTTAGCAAACGGTAAACTTGACTGGATACAGGGACTTCAATCTCTCGCCTATCCGCCAAATCAATCAATACATTAGTAGTATTAACTCCCTCAGCAGTGCTCTGCAATTCCTGCACAACTTCCTCCAAAGACTTGCCTTTCGCCAATCCGAAACCAACCCGATAATTGCGCGACAAAGAACTATTGCAAGTAGCGAGTAAATCTCCCAAACCAGACAAACCGTAAAACGTTTCGGCGCGAGCTCCCAACCGAACTCCCACCCGAATCATTTCCGGCAAAGCGCGAGTTAACAAAGCAGATTTAGCATTAGTTCCTAATTGTAAACCATCGCAAACACCAGCGGCGATCGCAAAAACATTCTTCAAAGTGCCGCCCAACTCAGTCCCCAGGGGATCTTGATTGACATAAACCCGAAAAATATCCGAACTATAAATAGTCTGCACTTGTTTGGCCGCCGCTAAATCTAAACTCGCCGCTACCGTCGCAGCGGGTAATCCTTGCTGAATTTCTTCGGAAAGATTGGGGCCCGAAAGTACGACAATTGGATTGTCAGGAAAGGCATTTTGCCAAATTTGAGACGGAGTGCGCGTCGTGGCGGGGTCTAAACCTTTGGTGACAGTAACTATAATTGTACTGGGATTTGGATTTAAGGCAAGCAGGCGATCGACTGTTTCGCCAACTCCTTTCATTGCAACCGCCGAAACCACAACATCGGCGCCAGTTATAACTGATTCTAGACTAAAAGAACTGCGGCGCGACCACAAATTTACCCGATCGCCCTTTTTACCTCCCAGATTTGCCAGGGCACAACCCCATGCACCTCCGCCTAATATTGTCAGAATTTTCATTGGTAATGGGTAATTGGTAATTGCTTGAACCGAAAACCATTTGGCATTCTTTATGTCATCTCCGGCCGATTAACCGGGAAATAAGTAAGGTTCGTAGTGCGGACTTCAGTCCGCTTTCTGCTGCGGACTGAAGTCCGCACTACAAACCTTTTTTGTAACAAGTAACAACTGTCAACTGTCAACTGTCAAACGCGGCCGCAATCCATAATGACGGTAACGCCAATAATCGCGTAAAATACTCCTGTGATCGAAACACAACTCACTAGGAATCTGCCAAGATTCAAAAATTTGTAAATTTTTAGCATCATCCGCAGCTTGAGGTTCGCCCGTTGCCGCAGCCAAGAATACAATACTGATTGTATGTTGCCGCGCGTCGCGATTGGGATCGGAATAAACGTAAAATTGCTCGATTAATTCTACATTCAAACTTGTTTCTTCTAAAGCTTCGCGCTTAGCCGCCGTTTCTACCGATTCCCCGTAATCGACAAAGCCCCCAGGAATCGCCCAGCCGTAGGGAATATGCAGGCGTTCTATGAGGACGATCGGTCGCTGCGGGCGATCGACCAATTCAATGATAATATCAACTGTAGGTGCAGGATTCCTATAATTCACGGATTTGATAATTGGTAATTGGGCATTGGGAATTGGGCATTGGGCATTAATGCTATTATCTGCAACAAATAACAAAGTAAGTTGGCGTAAATATTTATCGTTGGGATCGCAGAGGAGACAGGAGTCAGGAGTCAGAAGGGAAGAGGGTTTGAGTGCAATCTATATTTGGTTGCACAGTGCTGTTTATTTGCGCCTTTCTACTAAATAAAAAATAAAAAATAACAAATAACAAATAACAAGTAACCAAAAACCGATCGCAGTCAACCCATATCCCCGACTTTTTTAAGAAGTCGGGGATATAAAATAAGAGCGTTGTAAGTTTGTTTCATTGTGAATCAAACAATTTATGCCAAGCCCCGCAGCGGCACCCGCTGCTTCTGCAAAACCTCTGAATACAGCTTTTCCAACTCAGTAATATTCTGACTGAGAGTGTAACGCTCGATCGCCCGTTGGCGTGCTTTTTGACCCAGCAGCATTCCGAACTCAGGATGATCGCAAAACAGCGGCAGCAAAGTTAGTAACTGACTCCGCACCCGCTGAGTGTTCAAAACTATCCCCGCGCCTTCCTCCAAGGCTTCTCCGTCAGCACCGGCATCCGTTGCCAAACAAGCTAAACCGCAGGCCATCGCTTCCAGCAGCGACAGCGACAGTCCCTCCACCAAAGAAGGCAAAATAAATACATCTGCACCGCGCAGAATTTCGATCCGGCGTTCTTCCTCGGCGACAAATCCGAGCCATACAATGCCGTCCTCTTCGCCGTAGGACAGTTGCAGGGAGGCGGCGAGGGGCCCGTCGCCTACGATCGCCAATACGTTACCAGGGCCAAAATTACATTGTTTCCAGGCCTTCAGCAAAGCCTCAACATTTTTCTCGGGGGCAATGCGGCCTTGATATACAAAAAGTCGATCGGCTTTTAATTCCGACTTCAAGTTTGAAGGCCCCGGCGAATACTTCGCCGCGTCTACGCCGTTGGGAATCACAGCTACCCGTTCTTCCGGCACTCCCAACTTCACCAAAATATCCCGCTGAATGTAAGAAAAGACGATCGTCGAGTCGTAGTTAGCCAAAAACGGAGCGTACAGTTGATACATCAGGTGTTGGGTTCCCGATGTTAAATTCCGCAATTTGCGATCGAACGGCGGGTGAAAAGTCGCCACCAAAGGCAAATTCAATTCTTGACAAATTTCCGGCAGCAAAAAGTCTAGGGGCGAAAGCGTCAGGGAAGCGTGAACAACATCCGGTTTCAGCCGCCGCAAAGACTTCATCAACACTGTGCGGGATTTGAGAGTTGGAATCGTATAAATTTGCGATTTGTAGTGACAGGGTAAAGAAACTTCGTTGCAACTCGCGGGCGAAAGCGAATTGGTATATGAAGTTGGAGTAATTCCACTTCCCCATTTTCCATTTGCTACGCTCCACGCGGCATTATTCCTGTCAATTTGGCCCGCTTCTTGGGCAAAGTGCAGGAAACTGACCTGGTATTCGCGGTCTAATAGTGCGTTAGTGACTTCCCTGGAGTAAGTTACATTACCGCAAAAAGGTGATTTTTTTCCTAGCCAAGCGATGTGCATTCGAGTAAATCAGAGTTTGTTATTTTTTAAATTCGATCGACTTTGCTATTAGTGCTACGGGAAATATACCAGGTTAAGACGCCACCTGCGATCGCCAATCCTGCCAAAGCCAAAAATACCGTCGGCAAACCCAGAAATGTTTCGGCTACTCCCGCTAAAGCTAATGGTAAACTCAAAGCGATATTAGTCGCATTGTTTTGCAGCCCAAAGACTTTTCCCCGCATTTCTTCTGGGGTTTCTGCTTGAATTGTCGTCTGCATCGGCACTCCCACCAACGAGGCAAACAAACCCAACAGGGTAATGAACAGCACCGAGATCCACAAATGGTGCGTAAATGCAGAAATACCGATCAGAGCAACTGCCATACCCACAGATCCGATTAAACTCAGTTGGGAATGAGAAAATTTGTGGCCGAGATAGCCGACTGTCGTCGCCCCAGCAGCCATCCCGACGCCCACCGCAGCCAGCAAAAAGCCAAATTGCGACGCTTTCATACCGGGCAGGATTTCTGCCAGCCGCACCGCTAGAACTGCTAAGGCTGCAAAAATGGAAAATAGAATAATTAGTTGAATTAAAGCATTGCGGACTTTCGGTTGATCGTTGATGTAACGCAAACCGTCTTTTAAATCTGCTAGGGGATGCGGCGGTTCGTGTTCGACTTCGTTTTTTTCGCCTGTTTTCATCGACAGCAACAGCACTCCGGCGAAGGCGTAACTTCCCCCGACTACTAATTCTTTACCGATGCCGAGTCCGCCGCCGAGGTTGGTAAATAGGTTGTCGGCTAAGGCTAGTAAGGGTTCTCCGACTGCAAAGCCGATAATCACCGAACCCATCATGGTTGTGGTGTAGAGCGAGTTTGCCGATAGCAGGTGGCGGCGTTCCACAATTAAGGGAATTACTGACTGTTCTGCTGGGGCGAAAAATTGAGTTAGGGTCGAAACTAGGAATGTTACTAGCAGCAGCAGGCAGAATCCGAGCGGTAGTTGACCGAGTTCCCACCCGTCAGACAGCCACAGCAGCAGGGGTAATGTTAAGACGAAGCCTCCCCGCAGCAGGTTTGTGGCTACGAGCACTGCTTTTTTCGACCAACGATCGACATATACGCCCGCAGCAGCCCCGAACAGCACCGCAGGTATGGTAAAGGCGATCATGATTGCTGACACCCACCTGCTGATGGTTTGATCTGGCGCTTGAAATCTGCTGGCTACCAGGGCGATCGTCAGTACGAGATAAACTTTATCTGCTAGTTGCGAGAAAACTTGACCGCTCCACAAGGCTAGAAAATTTCGGTTTTTCAACACCGGCAGAAATCCGGTTTGTTGCTCGGGAGTTTCGCCTGCTGCTTCCGCGAGCTCTGCTGCGGTTGCTGCGGTTGACAGCGGGGGGATGGCTTCTGGTTCCTGGCTGTTGTTCCAGTCTATTTCTGGATTTGTGGGATATTTGTCCATTTCTGGGTCTTGGGCGTTACTCCATTGTCGATCGGCAAAGACGGGCGATGAGTCAAAATCTGGAAAATTTTCTCGTTCTTCCATCTTGTGGTGGGTCACAGCTAAAATAGATCTTCTCAAATCAGTATCGGACAGTCGCATCATAGGATTTGGGGTGGATCGCCTGGGATGGTTGAGCTTGGGGGGATGGGAATTCAAATTGAGGCGTTAACCTCTAAATTTAATAACTCGTAACTTTTCTTATTATCTAGTTTTGCAAGAATTTTGAGCATTTACCTGAAATTGCTTACAGGTTCGGATATCCCGCAAGCTGAGTTAAACAGTTGACAGTTGACAGTTGACAGTTGACAGCGAAGTGATGAAAATGGAGATTTAAACTTCGTTCTTATCACAATCTGCCTTCATGCTGGGGCTTCAAACCCCTGCTATTCCGTGAGATTTTTACTCCACGAGATTCAAAATTTAAAACTCAAAACTCTCCAAGTAGGTGTCGATCGAGCTTCCCGATCGAATCGTGCAACCTAAATGATACTGGGCATATTGCCGCAAAATATTTTCTACTGATATCCAAGTCGCGCGATCGGCAATCCCCTCTCCTAGTTCTGCACTACCCAACTGTTGCAGTGCAGCTAATTCTTTAGCATTAATATGGAAATTTATCAAGTGTTTGCTGTCGCTCGTTTGCCGGGAACGGGAGCTGGATCTGTACAGGCTGCCGGTTTGTGAGGAAAGTTCTGCCTCTAGGTTAGCTAGCTCTGGCAAGCTGAAGGTTCCCCCAGAGGGTATACTAAACCCGGTTTGCCAGTTCGGATCTGTGAAATTTGGGATGAGTGGCTCTCTGGTAGCACAGCAGACTTGGACTTGGGGCGCGAGGCCTGCTAGGGCTAGCAAGTGAAAAATACCCTGGGCTAGATGGGCGAGTAGCAGGGCGGCGGATTGGATTTCTGTGCGATCGGACAAACGCTCTAAACGGCTCAAGTGTTCCCCCAGCAAAAAGAACAGTGATTCTTGGGGTTCGTCGGAAAGGGCGCTGGCGATCGCCAATTCGGCCAGATATTGTGCGGCGGATAGTTTTCCTAAGTTGCGGCTCAAACCCGGATAGGATTCGACGGTGCTAGCTTGGGTAATCTTGTCGAGCGATCGGCCTTTGGCGATGAGCAATTCGTTGACAACAAATAACTCGCTTCTCCCGCCAATGCTCGATCGCTGTTTGCGAACACCGGGCGCTACAGCTTTAATTAAGCCGAATTCCCGTGTCAAAACTGTCAGCAGGCGATCGGATTCGCCGATCGGCGCACTCTTAAGATTGATTCCAATTGCTTTGTAAGTTCGAGTCACTAGATTTTAGATTTTAGATTTACAACGGCATTCTTATAGGAATTAATTTTGAGGTACGTAGTTGCGCTTGAGCGCTCTTTCATAGATTAAAGAGCGCTCAAGCGCAACAACGTACCTTCCAATGACTAATGAGTCTGATTTAAATTATCTCGCTGGCGGATTAATTCCGGGCCGCGAGAAGTCCCCAAACGAGTCGCACCAGCCACGATCAAATCTATAGCTTGTTCGTGAGTGCGAATTCCTCCGGCCGCTTTAATACCAACCCTTCCCTTAGTAAATTCCTTCAACAACCGTACATCTTCAACCGTCGCCCCACCAAAAAAGCCCGTATTAGTTTTGATATAAACGGCGCCCGCCTCCATGCAAAGCTCAGCCGCTAATTGTTTTTCCTCATCAGAAAGCATCGAGCATTCGATAATTGCCTTGATAGTTAGTCCGGTTTCTTCGCAAATTTCGGCCAATTCCCGGTGAAATTCGTCGCTTTTTCCGGCTTTCAACAATCCTAAATTGACCGAGACATCTAACTCAACGGCTCCGCTGTCTGCCGCTTCTAGAGCTTCGTAGAGTTTGACTGCTGATGTGGTTGCTCCCGTGGGAAAACCTATGACTGTCGAAACTTTTGGCTTTGTGCCGTGCAGAAGACTTACCGCTTGTCGCACGTAGGCGGGATACACGCAAACTGTGGCAAACCCAAATCTTTCTGCTTGTTGGCAGCAGTGTTCTACTTGCTCGGGAGTGGCGCCCGGATCGATGAGGGCGTGGTCGATATAGGGGGCAATATCGATATCTGGCCCTTGTGCAGCCATTGCTGTTTTTCTCCGAAGCAACTACATCTTTATTATGTATCGAATTTACCAATTCTTAACTTGCCTCAGGCTCTGAGTTGCTGCTCAGACCAACTGTTGTGGGAAGTTTTTCATCCATTTATGAGAAAAAAATAAATTTTAGTATCTGCCTTTAGATACATTTTTAATCTTTCTTTAGGTATACTTTGTTAAAAGGAGTTGCGGTAGAGCCTGCGTCAGCTACCCTAGAGCAGAGCCTGGTAGCAGTCACTGTTTTTACTCCGATTAGTGCTTTAAAAACATAACAGCCAGTGCCAAGCATGAATCATTTAGAACTCGAACAAGAAATTGGAAAGATGGCTAGAGCGATGATGACTCGCAATAGCTTAATTGGCAAAGATTTGATTGCAGATCTCAGAGGGCGGCTGTCAACAGACAGCGTAGCTGCTTTGATGATTGTCAGCATTGAGCGCTTGATTTGGTCTGACTGTGAGTCGGTGATCTGGAGTTTGAGTTATTTGATTCCTGCTGACGTGATGGAAGAAATTCGTCGCATTACGGCGCTGGTTGTTTGCAAGCGCTTGATGGGCAAGGGTTTTGTGCTGGGGAAGGATTTTAGTATTGATGCTTCAGGCAGGTTGTTGTTGAGCGAAACTGCTCAAACAGCGGTTGTGGTTGCTTGAATTTGCTAAGCAGAAGTTGGAGCTATTGGAACTACGAGATTTGCACTCTTAGTGTAATTGCAAACCTAATTTTGGATGCGTTTAACAGTTGACAGTTGACAGTTGACAGTTGACAGTTTGATAGCGACCTCTACTTAGAAGTGCGAGGATTGGGGTAATAAATAGTCCGATCGTAATTTCTCCCTCAAAGGGTTACGACTTTCAACCAATTCTTTCTGGTAATAGTTGCGTGACTCGCGCCAGCCTGAGATTTGCAGCACCTCCAACCAGCGATGAGTGTGGTTAGCTGAAAAAGCATTTAATCGGAGGAAATTACTCTGTTTCAGCCGCCAATTGTTGAGGTTGTCGCTAGCAGTTTGTACGGGCGATCGCCCTGTATCAAAATTTTCTAATTTTTAGTGAAATTACAGATGAAGCTCGGGCATTTTTTGTGTAGAATCATCCCTAAGATAGATGCAAAAATATTATGAACTTAATTCAAAACTTGGAAGCAGCTTGGTATTATCATCTGGGTTCGCGCCACCTCGAAGCTAACGATCATGATAGTGCTCTGGCGAATTTTGACAGAGCTGTGAACTTGCAATCGGATCATTATAAGGCTTGGTTCGGGCGAGGTATGGCTTTGGGCAACTTAGAACGACATTTAGAGGCGCTTTCGAGTTTTGATGAAGCCTTGGCGGTGCAGCCGGATGCGAGCTTTGGCTGGCACAACCGGGCTATTGCTTTAGGAAAGTTGGGCCGCCCTTTGGAGGCTCTTAACAGTTTTGACAGGGCTCTGGAGTTCAACCCATATGCGGCGAGTATTTGGCACAACCGGGGACTGACGCTGATCGATATGCGGCTTTACCATAAGGCGGTTCTGAGTTTCGATCGCTCTTTGAGTTTGCACCCAGATGCGCCTTGGGCGTGGTACAACCGAGGGAATGCTCTGCTGGAACTCAAGCTTTACTATCAGGCGCTCAACAGTTTCGATCGCGCGATCGAGTTTAACCCAGATGATGCGAAGGCTTGGTACAATCGCGGTCTAGCTGCCAACTCCATGGGACTTTACAAGCAAGCAGTGGCTAGTTTTAGTCGATCGATCGCTCTGAAACCGGGCAGAGCCGAAGCTGTAGGCGAGCGACGAATTGCTTTGCAAAAATTAGTCGGTTTAAATCAAAAAAATGCCAAGTTCACTCCCACATCAGAATGTATCTTTGAAGATTATTTGATTTGGTACAATCGAGGTGTGGAATTGGCGCAGCAAGGTAGCTATTCGGAGGCGATCGCTTGCTATGAAACTACCTTAGAAATCAATCCTGATTTTGCTAACGCTTTTTACAATCAAGCTTGCTGTTATGCACTGCTGGGCTTTGCTGATTTGGCCCTTGACAATTTGCAGCGGGCTGTGGAGTTTATGCCTAATTTATACCGAGAATTAGCTGTAGCTGACTCCGATTTAAGCTGCATTTGGAAACAAGAACGTTTTGCAGCGCTGATTCAAGGTTGAGAATTCAGTTGACAGTTGTCATAGGTACGTTGTTGCGCTTAAGCGCTCTTTATAATATTAGGAAAGAGTGCAAAGATCGCAACTACGTACATAGGTCAAACTGCCAGCCCACCTTTGAGCGATACTTTTGGTAGTTTGATATTTCCTATAGTGACAATAAAACCGCCCTAGGTTGCCCCGATAGATAGGCAGGGTGGTGTTATAGTCATCAGACAAATTAGGTACGTAGTTGCGCTTAAGCGCTCTTTATAATATTAGGAAAGAGCGCTTAAGCGCAACAACGTACCTTGGCCCAACTGCCAGGGTAAGCGCATCTAATTTGGTAGTTTAATATTTCCTATCCTGACAATAAAACCACCATAGGTTGCCTCGATAGATAGGGGGGTAGGCACGCACCATCCACTACCCGTACAAATCTTGATGAATCATATGATGTCCGGTTGATTACCATCACAAAAACTGTTTGTAGTGCGTCGGGAGTGTCCGCAGCATAAAGCGGACTGAAGTCCGCACTACAAACGGACATGATATCATTCTTTAGCGGTTGATTTTAGGCAAAAAAAAGATCGCGTTTCGGGCGAGCTTTTGTGGTTGGGCGAGGGAAATTTCGATCGCCCTCAAGAATGTTTTTTCTATCTATCTCGATCTATCGCACCGCAACTCTGATCGAGGATTTAACTGGCCTGTTGGCAACTATCAGCACCTTGTAGGTGCCAGACTCGGGGAGTTGAGCAAAAGTTTGACCTTCGCCTTGATCTAGGAGTTGTCCCGATGGAGATTCGATCGCCACATCGAGATTTTTGTTGCTAGCATTCACCGTGATTGTCTGTCCCTGTTTTCCGGGAACTGTCAGGGGCTGGATTTGGTAGCCGGACATTTTGAGCCTAACTGTGGCTTCTGTTTCCCCGTATGCTATGGGAAGTGCGCGATCGGGCCTATAAGTCCACTTGGCGTTAAAGTCGCGTTCGAGTACGAAGGCGCTAGTCTCACCTTTGGGAGTAACTCGCACGCGGTAAATGCCGGACTCTGGCAACTGACCTATCCACTGATTGTCACTTTTGTCAACAACTCCCAGATTTTGACCGTTGGGGCTGTACAGTTGGGCTGTCAGTTTTCCCGCCCACAGCGAGAGTGTGAGTTCTCGCCCTTTGACGCCTTCAAAAATATAGGTGGTTGGTTCGCTGATTGTGGCTCGAATTTCCGAGGTTGACATTCGCTCGATCGGCTCTAGCTTAGCAACCGGGGCTGGGGTAACTGACGTTGGCTCGATCGGTTCTTGCTTAGCAACTAGGGCAGAAGTAACGGGTGTATTAACAGTTTGTGTAATTTCCGCAGCGGCCATCCGCTCGCTCGGTTCAAATTTGGGGGCTACAGGGCTGGCAAATACGGATTTTGCCGTCATCATGAGTAGCATTCCAGTCAGTAAAATTAGTTTTTTCATGTCGCACTTGGCAGGGGTAAGGAGTTGTATATGGTTACTTGTGTTTGCCTGTTTGCACCGGATTAAGTAGGCGCGATCGCACACTTGGCTACAGCAGCATCTAGGATACAGGTAAATATCCCGTACTTGCACAAAACTGTTGGTAGCAGATTGGTAGTGCGGGAGCTAAGTAGTAGCCTCAATTTGTCGGGACATTTCTCGGGACATTTTAATGATACTGCCTACGCATAGTATCGTTGAGAATTTCAGCAATTGGGTTAAGGAAAATTAAAGTTTTTTCCAAGGATATGGGTAAAAAAATGCCTGCACCCAAAAAACTCGGTGTCTGGGCTTCCGGATTGGTCTTGCTACCACCAAAATGCCCTTGACACCCCTGACTGCGGTCTCTACTGTTACCTTGTGCGAGGGCGATCGGCTTTTAGGGTGCAGGGCGATCGCACATTCCCGCTATTAATGCCCAGAATCGCGCAGTCCACAACGACCAAGAAGAATGGGTTTAAAGCCTCTTTCTTAAGAAGGGGGAAATAAAACAAAATTATTCACCGTTTCATTCCTCGGACTTAAGGGTAGAGGTCGATCTCAAACTGTCAACTAAGAGGGCAGGCACGGGGGCACTGCCCCTACAACTGTCAACTATTGAAAGGTTCCTATGCTTTGTACATACCAGGGGCAGGTTTAGTCATGATTTTTGTGCAAAACTAGCCCTGCCACGCGAGGTTTATTTGTACTACGAACCTGAGAGAATTTTTAGGTAAGCTTTTACCGTATTGGACAAGCCCATTTCTAGCGCTTCCGCAATTAAAGCGTGACCGATCGAGACTTCTAGTATATTAGGAATAGAGCAAAACTTAGCTAAATTTTCCAAATTTAGATCGTGTCCGGCATTCACTCCCAAACCTACAGATTGAGCCGCTTTAGCTGCTAAAACATACTCTTGAAAAACAGATTCTACATTCCCTTCACGAAAAGCAGTTGCATAGGGTTCCGTGTACAGCTCTACTCGGTCTGCTCCAACTTCTTTGGCTAGGGGCATGAGAGCAGCATCTGCGTCCATAAACAAGCTGACTCTGATGCCGTTGTCTTTTAATTTTTCAATAATTGGTAACAGGCGATCGCGATTTTCGGGAATATCCCAACCGCTATCCGAGGTGAGCACGTCGGGAGCATCCGGCACTAAGGTACACTGAGCAGGTTTGACATCGCAAACTATATCCATAAAAGGAGGTTGAAACGGATTTCCTTCGATGTTGAACTCGACGGTTAGCATTTTAGCTAAGTCGTAAACATCGGCAGCTTTGATGTGTCTTTCGTCGGGGCGGGGATGGACTGTGACGCCGTGAGCTCCGGCGGCGATTACTGTTTTTGCAGCTTCGGTAACGCTGGGAATGCCGATATTTCTAGAGTTTCTGAGCAGGGCGATTCTGTTGATGTTGACGCTGAGTTTTGTCATGGGATGCTAATCTTTAAGGTTGCTGCTACTATATTAATCGCTTTAGGGACGAAATCTTTAGCACTTTAGGTTATAGCGGTTCTCAAAAAGATGAGGTACGTTGTTGGGCTTCAGCCCTCTAGGTTTAATAGGATATTCTTGCACAAGATTGACAGTATATTGCTACAATCATAAATTTGATGCCAATTGTTAAAACTTCCATATTACCTTGATAAACAGGTTTTACCGTGTTCGCAATCTGCGTGGCAAATTGCAGTGCCTTGTCGGCCATCTCTGGGTCGAAACGGCAGTCCTGTTTCCCTAATTTTGAGAATTGGTATTAGAGTATAATAGACCTCTTACAAAAATCGGAAAACACCCGGAAATTATCTGCGTTTATCTGTGTTTATCTGTCTGACATCTGCGGTTGAAGGATCGAAGATATTGTAGGGTGCGTCAGCGAGGAGCCTAATTTTCAGGTGGGGAGCCACGAGAAGTGGCTGACGCACCCTATTACTAATTTTGAGAATTGGTATTAGAGTATAATTTAGCTTCTGCCTGCGGCAATGTATCTGCGAAAAAAGCCTCGGCTGTTTGCTGTTTTGCTCTCAAATCTTCCAGATTTGCAATGCAGAAAAGCGGTGTGACGCGATCGACTATTGCGGGCGGAAAATCTCGGGTGAAATATTTGAGGTTAAAGTCGTATCTGTGGGGACGGTAGATCCTGCCCAAGAGTTCGACCAAGGGTAAAAGCGTCCAGTTGTGATAGTTGCCGATCGCATCTACTAAATGACCGCGATATATCTCTTTTTTGACCAGAGGTTGCAGCAAATCAAAAAGAATTGTGATTTCGTTGAATCTGGCTTGCATTTGGGCAAGATGCTTGTTTGTATCCAAATGAGGCGGTACAATTAGATTGGCTTTGTCAAAAGCGATCTGGACTTGTCCGTGTCTCTCGATTTCTAGAAAATCGTTGCGGCTGCTGCGCCGGAAAACGGCAAAATCAATTAGCAAGAACGGCGGAGTTTCTTTGAGCCGCCAAAAGCACTGGGATTGACCGTGCCAAGCAGGTTCTTGAACTCGATATTTGAGTTCTATTTCACCAATTTCGGCGATGGTTTTTTCCACAATCTCAAACGTTTGTTCGATGCAGTTATCTGCAACCAGCACTGCAATATCGAGGTCTGACCATTCGTCTGTGTAGCCGTGGGCTGCTGAACCTCCCTGCCACAAAGCGAGAACAAAATCTAAAGGTTGTAGGGTTGAAACAATCTTTTCGAGAATGATTTGTCTCATCGGATCAAGCTATAGTTAGAGTTTTCCTTGGCTTCGACAAGTTTAACAAATATCGAGGGTTGAGATTGCTGGGGGACTGTTATGCTCAAAATTGTTAATGCGTCCGATTGGGTGCTGCTGCGGAAATTTAGATGGGAAGCGGCGAGGGAGAAGGGTATTTTTGGGGAAAGCGCGATCGCCCGTCAAGTAGGCAGAGGCATAATTAGTTAGGTAAGCGCGATCGCCCGCAATTGAAAATCAGTCTTAAATTCTTACTCATCAGAAACTTGCCCGATGTCAGGTAACATGAGAAAGGATTAATTTTTAACAGCGCGGCATGGCTACTATTTGGGAACTCGACTTTTACAGCCGTCCAATCCTAGACGAGCGAGACAAAAAAAAATGGGAAGTGTTGATTTGCGAAAGCCCGCTGAATGTAGGCGACAAGGCAGAATCTCTGTTTCGCTATTCGCAATTCTGCCCCAGTACAACCGTGAATTCCCTGTGGCTGGCTGGTGCAATTAAAGATGCGATCGCCTCTGCACCGAAACCACCCGAAAAAATCCGCTTTTTTCGCCGCCAAATGGCGAACATGATTACCAAAGCCTGCGAGGAATTGGATATTCCCTCAGCCTCCAGCCGCCGCACCCTCGCCCTCAGCCTGTGGCTGGAAGAACGGATGCAAGACGTTTATCCCGCCGAACCGGGTTATCAGCCGGTTGTGAACCCCACCGTTCAATTTGTACCCGAAACGCCCATAGCGCTGCCGGATGCCTTAATCGGCGAAAAATGGACGTTTGTGAGTTTGCCGATCGCAGCTTTTGACGAAATGTCCGAGTGGGATATTGGATTTGGCGAAGCTTTCGGACTCCCGATGACACGCCTCGCCCCGGAAACACAAATTCCAGGATTAATTATCTACTCATCGAGAGCAACGGCTTTAGCAGGTTGGATGTCGGGTTTGGAATTAGCTTTTCTCAGATATGATAGCGCCCCTATCCCTAGGCTGGTATTAGATACGGGAGCTAACGATCGCTGGATTATAGCTAATCTCAGAGACTCAGCAACTGAGAAAGAAGCGGCATCATTTGAAGCGGCGAAAAAGCAAGCAAAACAAGTACATTTTTTAGCAATTCAGTCGAATTCACAATCGGAATCTTTTGCAGGATTTTGGCTGCTGCACGAACTAACTAATTAGTTGTTAGTTGTTAGTTGTTAGTTGTTAGTTGTTGCGATGCCCTGAGTTCTTCGACTAAGCTCAGGATAAACTCCGTCGAAGGGTTAGTTGTAGATTATGGGTTGTGGCTTCCAATAACTAATAACCAGTAACCAGTAAGCAGTAACTAATAACCAATAACCAATAACTAATAACCAATAACTAATAACCAATAACTAATAACTAATAACCAATAACTAACCACCGACAACAATGACCAATCACCAATCAGCAGAACAACTGCTAGAATTAGCCACCAAAGCAGGTGCCGAAGCTGCTGAGGTATTGGAATCGCAATCGCTCTCGCGGCCGGTATTTTTTGAAGCAAACCGCCTCAAACAGCTAGAAACTGCCCAAGCAGAAGGCATTGCGCTGCGGCTGTGGCGGGACGGGCGGCCGGGTTTGGCGGTAGCCTACGGGCCCGTGGAAGCCCAGATTTTGGTCGATCGCGCGATCGCACTTTCGCAACTCAACGAACCGGAAACCATCGAACTCGGCACCGGTGACAAAGTTGTGTATCCCGATCGCGGAGTGTCAGTCCCAGCCGAACAGTTGGTAAACTGGGGAAAAGAGGCGATCGCGATCGTCCGCGAAGCCTATCCAGAAAGCCTCTGCACCGCCGAGCTCGACTGCGAAATTGAAAGTACCCGCTTGCTGAACACCAGAGGCTTGGATTCTAGCCACACCGACACCACCCTCAGCGGTTATTTGTCAGCAGAATTAGTCCGCGGCGAAGATTTCCTCAACATTTGGGATGGCGAAACCGAACGCGGCAAGCTCGACTTAACCACCAGCGCCAAGCGGGTTTTGCAGCGTTTGGAATGGGCGAAAGAAAATGTAGCCCCCGCCACGGGCCGCGTGCCGGTACTGTTTACAGCCAAAGCTGCCGATTTGCTGTGGGGGACTGTCTGTGCGGCGTTGAATGGTAAACAGGTACTCGAAGGCGCTTCTCCTTGGAACGATCGATTGGGCCAACAAGTAACATCGCCCCTTGTCACTCTCTCGCAGCAGCCGGATATCGGGCCCTATAGCTGTCCTTTTGATGACGAAGGTACTCCCACTCGGGCGATCGTCTTTATCAACAGCGGAGTATTGCAGCTATTTTATACCGATCGCACCACCGGTCGAGCCTTGGGAAGCGGCACTACCGGCAACGGATTTCGCCCGGGTTTGGGCAGCTATCCAACGCCGAGTTTGTTTAATGTTTTGATTAAACCAGGAGAGCGATCGTTAATTGACTTAATCGCTCAATTAGACGACGGCATTGTCATCGATCAAATGCTTGGCGGCAGTGCCGGAATTTCCGGCGATTTTTCAATAAACGTCGATCTCGGCTACAGAGTCAAAAAAGGTCAAATAATCGGCAGAATCAAAGACACCATGGTAGCCGGCAACGTCTACAGCGTCCTCAAACAATTGGTAGAATTAGGAGGAGACTCCGAGTGGAACGGTTCTTGCCACACACCATCTGTAATTGTAGAGGGATTGTCCGTTACGGGCAAAAACTAATCGGTCATTGGTCATTAGTCATTTTAGTTCGTAGTGCGGACTTCAGTCCGCAAAAATCTGCGGACTGAAGTCCGCACTACGAACCATTTTTGTTAGGGGAATCCACCGGACATGATATCATTGGTCATTGTTAATAAATCTCTTTCCCGGTGCGCGATAGTAGAGAAATATTCACATCGAAACTAAGAGACTACTTACTCTCACGCACCGACCATACTCTTACATAATATCGCTCCACTGTCAACAACATAAATGTTGACTATTCTATTGCCAATTATCAATTTACCTGTCAACTGTCAACTGTCAACCGTCAACTGTCAACTGTATAATCCAAAATCAAAAAACGTTATGCGTATTTGTTTTATCGGCGACTCTTTTGTCAATGGTACGGGCGACCCCAAATATCTTGGTTGGACAGGACGTGTTTGCGCGGCAGCTAGCGGGCAAAGACAGGATATTACCTACTATAATTTAGGAGTGCGGGGAGAAACCAGTACGGATATAGAAACTCGGTGGTTCAGCGAAATTTCTTGTCGCTTACCTCACTACTGCGACGGCAGAATAGTATTTTCCTTTGGCGTCAACGACACTTATTTTGAAAACGGAAAAACTCGCGTCGAACTTGAAAAGTCAATTGAAAATCTCCGCTATATTCTCAACTCTGCGAAAGAAAGAGTGCCAGTCTTAATGATAGGGCCGCCGCCAGTTATTGATGTCGAGCGCACAATCAGAATAGCCAGTTTATCCGAGCAGTTTTCCCAAGTTTGTAGCGAGTTAAATGTGCCTTATTTAGATATTTGTACCCCGCTGGAAAAATCAGAGATTTGGATCGAAGAACTTACCAACAATGACGGTTCCCATCCTCGGGCTGCTGGTTACAAGGAAGTGGCTAAAATAATTCACAATTGGGAGGCTTGGAAAGATTGGTTTAAAAATATAAACATATCAGATAAAGAGACGGTAACTCTGTTTAGAGCAGTCGGAAAAAAAGAAATGGAATTAATTAAAGAAAGCGATTTTCTGGAATTTCCGCCGCGACTGTCTTTCCAGCCTATTTTTTATCCCGTACTTCACAAAGCATATGCCATACAAATTGCACGAGATTGGAATACCAAAGATGCAGCATCGGGATATTTTGGTTATGCAACCAGGTTTCGAGTTGTGGCTGAATTCTTGAAAAAGTATCCCGTCCAAACTGTCGGGAGTTCGATTCATCAAGAGTATTGGATTCCAGCGGAAGAGTTGGCAGACTTTAATCGCAATATTGTCGGCAAAATTGAAATTTTTGCTGAATACCAACCGTAAAATAGAATCAACAGGACTTACGGATTGCTGCTCAGAAACCGGGTTTTTTCCTAAAAAACTGGTCGATCGCCTTTAATCCTTGTAATAAATCGGTTTCTATAGGTTGGACTGGCTCAGTCTCGATAAAATAGGAGGAATGACAGATGTTAGATTTTAATCAATTTGAAGTTGTGAGTTTTGACTGCTACGGCACTCTCATAGATTGGGAAAGTGGGATATTACCAGTCTTGAAACAGTTGCTGTCCAACCGCGAAATCGATTTTAGCGATGACGGAACTTTAGAAATGTTTGCTGAGTTTGAATCGGAACTGGAAAAAGACAGGGGTGAGTATATCAAATATCGGGAAATTCTGCAAGAAATAGTCAGAAAAATTGGTAAAAGATTTAGTTTTGAACCGACAGAAACAGAGTCGGCAACAGAAATTAATTGTTTGGTTGAATCGATCAAAAATTGGCAGCCCTTCCCGGATACAGTTGCAGCTTTGAGAGCGCTCAAGCAAAAATATAAATTGGCGGTAATTTCCAACATTGATGACGATTTGTTTGCTGGTACTGCCAAACATTTAAAAGTTGAATTCGATTGGGTGATTACTGCCGAACAAGTACGATCGTACAAACCGTCAACTCGCAACTTTGAAATGGCGATCGAGAAAATGGGCATACCACCGTCAAAACTCCTGCACGTCGCTCAAAGCCTGTATCACGACATTGTACCAGCCTCAGGTATGGGAATATCGACAGTTTGGGTAAATAGGAGATACGATCGAACAGGATTTGGTGCGACACTGCCGGCCAGCGCCCAGCCGGATTTAGAAGTGCCGGATTTGAAAACGTTGGTGGAGGCGATCGCCTAAATAACCGCAGATGTCAAAATAGTTGCTTGAAATTACCAAAAGGTGGAGATTAGGATGAATTTTAAAATCTTGACTGGAGTGTTGACAGGATTAGTTGTTTCAACAACCACAGGTTTAGTAAATTGTCAACCGAGTTATGCCGAAAATAAAAGCTTTTCATTGAGAATTCCGATCGACCAAAGTTTCAGATTGTTGGCTTCAACGAAGGTGGATGTGGGCGCACAGGTAGCCAGTGAGGCTTTGACACAAAACCAAACAGCGGAAGAATTTTACAATCAGGCTGTAGAAAAGTACAAAGCAGGAGATTATCCGGGTGCTATAGAGTCTTACACTCAAGCGATTAAACTCAACCCCAATTATGCCGAGGCCTATAACGATCGCGGTGTAGTCCGATCGAACTTAGGAGACAAGAAGGGTGCGATCGCAGATTTTGACCAAGCCATAAAAATTAAGCCCAATGATGCTAATGCCTACATCAATCGAGGCAATCTCCGCGATGAGTCAGGAGACAGACAGGGTGCGATCGCAGATTATGACCAAGCCATCAAAAATAACCCCAACAATGCCACCGCCTATGTCAATCGGGGCAATGTCCGGGATGACTCAGGAGACAGTCAAGGTGCGATCGCCGATTACGAACAAGCCCTGAAAATTAACCCCAACTATGCTTTAGCCTACTACAATCGGGGGATTACTCGATCGAGGTTAAAAGACAAGCAGGGTGCGATCGCAGATCTTCAGAAATCCACAGAATTATTTCAGAAACAAGGCAATAAAGTTCTTTACGAAAAGGCAATAAATATAATTAATAGACTTCAAGAATCACCATAAACCAATACGGTGGACTTAACGCTTTTTGACGAATGTCATCTCAAGATTTTCTAGGCAATACAGGCATCTCTTGAAAGTCAGATTGTTCTTAAGTCAACCGTATTGTACTATAACCGAGGTGTCACCCGATCGAGCTTAGCAGACAACCAGGGTGCGATCGCCGATTTCGACCAGGATATAAAAATCAACCCAGACTATGCTGAAGCCTACGCCAATCTTGGTATTGCGCGATCGATATTAGGAGATAAGCAGGGTGCGATACAAGATTTACAAAAAGCCGCCGACTTATTTCAGAAACAAGCAAGAAAAGATGATTATGAAAAGGCACTAAACCTAATTAAAAGAATTCAAGAAAAATCATAAATTTTTCAACACCTTGTAATCTCAATTAATGTTGCAGCTAATTCATCTTCTTTAATGTGTTGCCACTCTAATTAAATTGGGTTCATTTTGGAACAATATAAAGATATATAAACCCTGCTCTTCCCACTTTGACCATAACTGTTTAACCTCCTGACATCGGTGTATTAGACCGTTGTCTTGTACAATGATTATTTACCAGAACTGCTATAGTATAGGAATCAAAATTATGGCATCGAAAAAATAGTAAATTAGCAATTAAAATTCGCTGTATTTTCCCAGATATAACGCAATACGGTTGACTTAAGACAGATCCCCCCTAACCCCCCGAACCAAGGGGGGGACAAGAAGCTCTTAAAGTCCCCGCAACGATGCGGGGGATGCGAGGGGGATCTCCGGGCATAAATAGTGTTAAGTAAACCGTATTGAGATATAACGAATATTTGCTAAAGTCTAATCGAGCATACAATTCGCAGGTTATCTACCTATTTATGCCGTACATTCATATCCCTAAGCAACTTAGGGAACCTTCCAGGGTGATCGAATCTCAGCTTTTTTTACGCCCCAAACGCCTCGCTATTTTTGAAGCTTGCCTGATCGGTTTAATTTCAGGATTGGCTGGCGTCTTGCTCAAATTAGGAGTCGGATGGCTCGGCAGTTGGCGAGTTGCTACCTCAACGCTAATTCCAGCTTTAATTTTGCTTCCGGCTGTCGGTTTATTAGGCGGGTTTCTAACAGGTTTTTTAGTTGAACGTTTCGCTCCAGAAACTGCTGGTAGTGGCATTCCTCACGTCAAAGCTGCCCTCGCTGGTGTCAATCTTTCTTTGAATTTACGAGTAGCTGTCGTTAAACTTCTGACCACTATTTTAGCAGTTGGTTCCGGTTTAACCCTGGGAAGACAAGGCCCAACCGTCCAAATTGGAGCGTCTTTGGCAGGCTGGATAGGTAACTTGATGCCGACTTCCCCAGACTACCGCCGCCAATTGATTGCTTGCGGTGCAGCGGCGGGACTGGCTGCTGGTTTTAATGCTCCGATTGCAGGGGTTTTGTTTGTAGTTGAAGAACTGCTGCACGATGTTTCTGGCTTGACTTTAGGTACGGCAATTATTGCTTCTTTCATCGGTGCGGTTGTTTCGCAGCTTTTGGGCGGAGATAGTTTAAATCTCAATTTGCGAGAGTATAAAATTAGTTTTTTTCCTCAGGAAATTCCGTTCTATATACTGTTAGGAGTTTTAGCGGGATTGCTGGGAGCTTTGTTCAGCAAAGGGATTATTGCTGGTTTGCACTTCAATCGAAAAACGCTGAAATTAGCCTTGCCTTGGCGAATTGCTTGTGCGGGGTTTATCTGTGGTATAGTCATCGCTGCTTTGCCAGAAAATTTTCGCAATAATACTGGTTTGCGCGAGTTTTTGCTAACCGGAGAAGCTAGCGGAACCACCAGTTTAATTGCTTTTATCGCTCACTTTTGTTTGACAATTCTTTCCGCAGCTTCGGGAGCTCCGGGAGGATTGTTTGCACCTTCTTTAGTTCTCGGTTCGGCACTCGGCCATATTGTCGGTATTGTACAGGCACATTGGCTGGGTGTTGGTTTGCCGGTAACTTACGCTTTGGCGGGAATGGGAGCGTTTTTTTGTGCGGTTTCTAGGGCGCCGATTACGGCGGTAGTTATTGTGTTTGAAATTACGGCAGATTTCAAATTAGTGCTACCTTTGATGATCTGTTCTGTAGTTGCTTATTTAGTCGCCGAAAAGGTGGACAGTGGCTCTTTGTACGATCGCCTTTTGGAGTTTAGCGGCATTCATCTCACCAAAGATAAACCTGCGGTTGATGGTTTGAGCGACTTGTACGCAGCCAACGTGATGCAGCGCCGAGTTGAAACTCTTTCGAGTCAACTGACTTTCGATGAAGTGATGCAGGCTTTTTCGCGATCGCACCACCGCGGCTTTCCGGTAGTTGAAAATGGTAAACTGGTCGGCATTATCAGTCAAACCGACTTAGCAAAAGCCAGCGAGCAGAATTTGTCCGGCAAGACACTGCTCAAAGAATTTATGACTGCACAGCCGATCGCAGTCAAAGCCAAGGATACCCTAAGCGAGGTACTGTACCGACTCAATCACTACAATATCAGCCGCTTGCCCGTCATAGAAGGACGGCATCTAGTTGGAATTATTACCCGCAGCGACATAATCCGAGTAGAATCCGATCGCCTCAGCGGAGAAACAACCCAAGGCCCGCATCCAGAACCATCCTATGTAGTGTATCAAACCAGAGCGCCACAAGTCGGAAACGGCCGCTTATTAGTGCCGCTGTCCAACCCACAAACAGCACCCGCCTTGCTGCGACTGGCGGCCGCCATTGCGCGCGATCGCAATTACGAATTAGAATGCCTGCAAATCATCACAGTACCGCGCAACAGTTCCCCCTCAGAAAGCGCAGTGCGAACCACAAAAAGCCGCCGCCTGCTGCAACAAGCCGAGCGCATTATCCGCAATTGGAACTTGCCAGTACACACTCAAATCCGGGTAGCTCACGACGTGCCTCACGCGATTTTAGAGACAATTAGGGAGCGTCACATTGACTTAATTTTGATGGGATGGCAAGGCGAATTATCCACAACAGGACGCATTTTTGGCGATGTCGTCGATACCGTAATTCGGCAAGCAGGCTGCGAAGTAGTTTTAGTTAAATGGAGCGAAAAACTATTAGCAACACGCCAGAAAAATGAGTTTTTAACAGCTAGTAGCGCGCGGGAATATGCGTCTACAGAATGGCAGTTAAATGCCGCAGGAATTGATGACGCAGAAAATTCTCAATTTGTGACATCAAGTTCATCAGCGACACCAGAGACTAAATTTTCCTCGCCCAATTCCGACATTCGGGCGCCAGAATTGGGATTGCACACACTGATGGGTTTGCACCGCTGGTTAGTACCAATTCGCGGCAGTTACAAGCAAGCTGCGGCATTGCGGCTGCTACCTGCTTTCGTGGCTGCGAGTGCCTTATCGGAGATTAAATTGTGTCAGGTGCACCAGCCTTCTGTTGCGGAGCCCTCGCGCGCCGAATTAAAGCAAGCTGCGAAGTTTATTCAGGGGCGGGTTAGTTGTGAAGTAATAGTGACTGCGGTTTGCGCTAAGTCGGTGTCGGATGCTTTAATTGATTTGGCTCAAAACGATCAATGTGATGCGATCGTCCTGGGAGCGAGTCGCGAAGGGCTGCTGAAACAGGTAATTCAGGGGAACATCCCGGAAGCTGTGGCGCGCGGATGCGACTGTACAGTCATATTAGTGCGATCGGCATCCTAGCAAAATCATACCATGGGCGATTTGAGATTTGAGTCGTAGGGTGCGGATCCATCAACAATCCCTAAATCATAACGGTGTTCAAAAAGATGAGGTACGTTGTTGGGCTTCAGCCCCCTCTTAGTGTTTATTATATAAGCCGTCAGCCATACCTCATCTTTTTGAGAAAGGCTATATATGCAAAATCATCAAGCGACGCACCTTACACTTTAGCAAAATCCTAAGCTGTACCGCATTTAAATCGTATATTTTGAGATGTGAGTCGTAGGGTGCGTCGCACTCGAACAGCCCTAAATTATATCAACAATCTCATGAATCCGCATCTTTCACGTGGAGGCTTGTACAAATGTTTTTATGAATAATTTATACCAATTTTCAACGAAATAACAGTATTCTTGTTCCCCCCCTTAGCAAGGGGGGGCTAGGGGGGGTCGAAGAGTGTTGCACAATTTTAGAGAAATGGTATTAATTAATCAACCCTCAATAAACCCCAAGGTGCGCCAGGGCAAAAATCCTGAATTTGTATTTAAAACCTTCTCACCTCAATAAACCCAAGGTGCGTCAGGGCAAAAATCCTGAGTTTGTATTGAAAACCTACTCGCCTGACGCACCCTACAATCAATAACAAATAACAAATAACCAATAACCAATAACTAATTATGGTTCACTTTAACGTCGGCTTTCAAAATTTTAATTCCTTCGCCGACATTACCCTATCGCTGGCGAAAACCTTAGACAAAATGGGGATTCCTATTTCAGTCGAACCCTCAGAAATCGCATCTCACCTCACACGCTATTCCACAGCCGAAGAAAACCACCTCCTAGCCAAGTGGATGAACACCGCACCATCAGATTTATTTCAGCTAAAATGGTCTCATTACTGGAAACCTTTCTTTTTAAAAGAACTCAGCGGACACCTCAAATTAGAATTTTTTGCCATCAATTACGAATTCGCCAGAAATGATGATGAATATGATTACTGGATTTACGATGCTGTCAACAATTCATCCCACATCATAGCCGTCAGCGAATATTCTAAAAACGTTTTAATCCAAGCTGGATGTCCGGCAAAAAAAGTCTCCGTCATACCTCTAGGTTTCAATCCTTTAATTTCGCAACTCTATTCTGACAGACCTAAAAAAAACCAGAAAGATGTAAAATCTATTCTGCACATGACCAATTCTTTTGACTTGTATAGATTTGGCACGGATCTCGCCATCCAAGCATTTTATCAAGAGTTTCAAGATGATGCCAACGTAGAGTTGATCGTCAAAGATGGTGGCAAAAATCCTGATGCCATAACCGAACATATCATAAATATGGAAAGACAATTCGGCAAATTAAAGCCGAAAATAGAGATAAAGCCTAAATTTTTTACTAAAACAGAACTAGCGGATTTATACTTATCAGCAGATGCTTTTTTGGCTCCGTTTCGTGGCGAGGGTTTTGCGATTAAAATTTTGGATGCCTTTGCTGCGGGTTTACCAGTCGCTATGACTGTGTACGGTGGCCCGACAGAGTACGCAAATAGTGCTAACTGTTATCCCATTGCTCACGATCTAATTCCCGTCGGAGAATGTTACGATACTCAGTATCTTAAAATTAGAAATTCTCCTCATTGGGCAGAACCAAATGTTCAGTCTGTTCGCGAACAGTTGCGAAAAATTGTGGAGGATCCCATGCGTTTTCAGGTAGCCCAAAAAGCTCGGGAGACGGCGGATTTATTTAATTGGGAAGCGACAGGCAAAAAATTGCTAAAATTAATGCGAGAGTTGTTTTAGGAGCAGAAATTATGGGACTCGAACGCAAAATGTTTAGGGGAATGTTTTCGCCTAGCGAAGTGGTAAGATTGAAGCAGCCTTGTTTTACTCCTGGGCGATTGTTTGAAGCAGGAAATTATAACGCTGCCGATTTGCCGGATGTGGCTTTTGATATGGGTTTAGTAGATTATTTGCCGCCAGTCAAAGGCAAGAGTGCAGAAAATTTCAACGCCCCGAACCCCCAACCTCAAAACCTTGAGGACTAAACTCCCGCTAGCAGCAAGGACTTGAGTCCTAAACATTCCCTTTTGTAGTAAGGACTTCAGTCCTGAAAATTTAAATCATCAAAGACTCAAGTCCTGACTGCAAAAAATATCAAGTTAATTTAATTCAACCCTTTTGCTCAATCTGGGCAATTAACTCTTTCAAAACTTTACTAGCTTTATCATTTTCAATCTGACAAGTTCCCGCATTCCGGTGGCCGCCCCCACCATATTTTAACATTAACTCCCCAATATTAGTTTGAGAAGTTTTGTTGAAAATTGACTTACCAACAGCGAAAACAGTATTTTGTTGCTTCAGTCCCCAAAGTGCATGAATCGAGATATTGCACTCGGGGAACAAAGCGTAAATTGCAAAACGATTTCCCGCATAAATCACATCTTCGTTACGCAAATCTAAAACGACTAAATGATCGTAAACTTTGGCGCAACGCTGTATTTGGTCTTCAAATTTTTCAGATTGATCGAAGTAAAGGTCTACTCTTTCTTTCACATCAGGAAGCTGCAAGATTTCATCGATGGTATGATTTTTGCAGTAATCGATTAACTCCATCATTAACTGATAATTGGAAACCGTAAATTCTTTAAACCTGCCCAAGCCGGTGCGGGCGTCCATCAAGAAGTTTAACAGCACCCATTCTTCCGGTTGCAAAACCTCTTCTTTGGCAAATTGAGCGGAGTCTGCTTTGTCAACTGCTAGCATCATCGCTTCGGAAATATCAGGAAACTTTGCTTTGCCTCCATAATATTTGTACAGCACTCTGGCTGCGGAAGCTGCATAGGGGTCAATGATGTGGTTGATTTTGATTTTTTCATGTCTGAGAGTTTCGCTAAAATGGTGGTCGAAAGCTAGATGAACTCCCTCAACATATGGTAAATTGGTGGTAATATCGTTATTTGTTATTTCGATTTTTCCATCCTGCATATCTTTAGGATGCACGAATTTAATCTCGTCTATCATATCGAGTTCTTTGAGTAAAACGGCACAGACAAGACCGTCAAAATCACTGCGGGTGACTAATCTGTATTTTTTAGTGAGTGGCATATGCTTCTCTGATAGGCAGGGACTGATTATAAGACAATATAACTTATTACTCGATCGCTGGACAATATGAATGCAGACCCTTACGCTTGGCTAGAGAAGTCCCTGGACACTGTTCGCCGGGCCGATTGGTATCGATCGCCACAATTGATCGAAAGCTGTCCGGGGCCTGTGGTAAAATTAGCAAGCCGTTGGCTGATTAACTTTGCCAGCAACGATTATCTGGGACTTGCCGGCGATGACAGGTTGATTCAAGCGGCGATGGCTGCAACTAAGGAATTTGGTACGGGTGCAACGGGTTCGAGGTTAGTGGGCGGACACCGCGATTTGCACCGACAGCTAGAACTGGCTATTGCTAATTTAAAACAAACTGAAGACGCTTTAGTATTCAGTTCTGGGTATTTAGCGAATTTAGGGGCGATCGCATCAGTTGTCGGCCAGCGCGATTTGATATTATCTGACAAGTACAATCATTCGAGTCTCAAAAATGGAGCCATACTCAGCCGTGCAACAGCGCTAGAGTACAATCACTGCAATCTTGAAGATTTAAAAGCCAAGCTAGAGGAAAATCGCGTTAAATTCCGCAAGTGTTTAATTATTACCGATAGCGTCTTTAGCATGGATGGGGACTTGTGTCCGCTGCCGGAGTTGTTAGCTTTGGGCGAGCAATTTAACTGTATGGTATTAGTAGATGAAGCTCACGCTACAGGAGTTTTCGGTGCTAGCGGTGCCGGTTGTGCAGAACATTTCGGCTGTAAGGGATTGCCACTAATTCAAGTTGGCACGCTTAGCAAAGCTTTGGGAAGTTTGGGCGGCTACGTTGCGGGCTCTGCTGCTTTAATTGATTTTCTCCGCAATCGAGCCGCGAGTTGGATTTATACTACAGCATTGACGCCGGCTGATACGGCTGCTGCCTTGGAAGCTGTGAGAATTGTACAGCAAGAACCAGAGCGCCGAGTTCGGTTGCAACAAAATATTGAAACTTTCAAATATGGGGCGATTACCAATCGCCAATTACCAATTAGCAATTCCCTCTCCCCAATTTTCAGTCTGCTGTTAAAAGATGCAGCCACAGCTTTAGCAGTTAGCAGCCAACTCAAGGAAATGGGTATTTTGGCTGTGGCGATTCGCCCTCCGACTGTCAGTGTCAGCCGCATTCGGATTTCGCTGATGGCAACTCACGAGCTCGCACACCTCAATCATCTGCTAGATGCGCTGGGGCAAGTTTTCAGTTTTGACTGAGGTATGTTGTTGCGCTTAAGCGCTTTTATCTATGTCAAAGAGCGCTTTCATCGCAACTACGTACCTTTGATTTCGCGCTATGCGTCTATATCCAAGAGCGCCCAAGCGCAACTACTTACCTAAGAGCGCCCAAGCGCAACTACTTACCTAAGAGCGCCCAAGTGCAACTACTTACCCAAGAGCGCTCAAGCGCAACTACGTACCTAAGAGCGCTTAAGCGCAACTACTTACTTTTTAAATTTTTGGAAATGTCAAGATATCGCTATTGACTTATGCCAGGGAGTATACTCTATTGTGGTCGATTGGTCAATAACTGTAAACTTTTTGTAAATTTAGATACTTTTTGAAATTTTGCGCTATATTAAAGAAGTCGGAGTTACACCAAATTTAATATAAGGAACGTTCACCATGAACACAAATCGCCAAAACGTAAAAAAAATCGCTGAAACCCACCGCGCTAACATTCAAAAGCAACTGATGCACCGCATCGACGTGGCCAGAGCCAGCGGTAATCAAGATTTGGTTCGGGTACTCGAAGATGAGATGAGACAGTTGTAAGTCGCTGCTACTAAAATTAGTCTGTAGTTTGGTTGAGAGGGTTGCGTGAGAAATGCAGAATTCCCGCAACCTCTACCCGATAATTTTTCAGTCCTCTCTTAGTTGGTAGAAAAAACCCCGGTTTCTTCAAGAAATCGGGGTTTTTTATGAGTTATTAGTCCTCAAATCATGTGCGGCAATCTAACGATAGGTTTGTAGTGAGGACTTTAGTCCTTTCTTAAACCAGCTAATCAGGCAGGAGTAAAATCCTTACTGCAAACCTGATGTACAAAGGATTATATGGTTTGTCGTGAGGATTTCAGTCCTTTCTTAAACCAACTAATCAGGTAGGACTAAAGTCCTTACTACAAACTCGATTGTGGTGCAAAAAAAAATGATTATCTGCCTCCGACTACAACATTTTTGATCCGTAAATGGGGGCCGCCGACGCTGACAGCTAAACCGCTTTGGCCACCTTTTCCACAGCCGCCGTAGGCATAAACTGAGTCGTTGCCGATCGACTCAATATCCTTTAAAGTCTGAAATACGTTGCCGCTTAACGTGACATCACTCACCGGTTCGGCTAATTTGCCGTCGCGAATCATGAAGCCTTCGGCTGCTGCAAAGGTAAACATTTCGCCGTTGGTTTGTCCTCCCAACATCCGTACTGCATAGACTCCTTCTTCAATGTCGCCCACCATTTCATCGAAAGAATGTGCGCCAGATTCGATCGCAGTATTAGTCATCCGCACCAACGGCATAAAAGTAGCGCTCAAGGCCCGGGCATTTCCCGTCGGAGCTTCGCCCATTTTGCCCGCAGTCTCGCGATTGTGCATTCTCGCTGCTAAAACTCCATTTTTAATTAAATGCTTGCACTGAGCAGGCACTCCTTCGTCGTCGTATTTGAGGGTTCCCGGCAATCCCGGCAATGTTGCATCGTCAATTACGTTCAATTGTTCGATCGCCACAGGCTTGCCCAAAGTCAACAATTCCTGCATTTTCGGGTTTTCGTAAATGCCGTCTGCTTCCGACAAATGGCCGAAAGCTTCGTGAATAAATACCCCTGACAAATAAGGGTCTAAAATCACTGGATACTGGCCGCCTTTGACCGGTTTTGCTTCCAATTGGCTCACCGCTCGCACGGCCGCACTCTTAACACGATCTTCTATATTTGTCAAGACATCGTAATCCGATCGCGAATGAATCGATTCAAACCCTTGGCGAACGACACCGCCTTCTCCACGGGCGATCGCCCCAAACCGCCCCGTCACGTCCAAACGCTCTTGAGCAATGCAAGTTCCTTGAGAATTTACAAAATAAGTAATCCCGAATCGATCGCTGTAACCGGCCATTGTCGTCTGAATTCGCGGGTCGATATCTAACAGCAATTGGTTGTAAGATTCGAGCAACTTGCGCTTTTCGGCTAAAGTAATCGATCGCGGATCGCGACCAAATTCCACCGCGACATAATCTTGAATCGGAGTTACATCTGCTAGTACAGTTTTTTCGCTACCTACCAAACGAGACTGCACGACAGCTTCTTCAATCCGGGCTTTTAATTCAGCTAAACCGTTAAATGTTACAAAACTCCAGCCGCCTTTGTGGCAGGCGCGGATGCCGCCGGCTAGACTGAAACTGCGGTTGACTGCATCTAACTGAGGGCCGCGAAAACTAATGGCTGTTGACTCGCTTTGTTCGAGGCGAACTTCTAGATAATCTACTCGATCGCGGTAAGGTGCGATCGCTTCCATCAACTGTTCCTGCATCAAATTGCCCCTATGTAATGATTAGCGCCCAGCACTGACAAAAATTATTGCTAACCTTATTTTAGCCAACAAATCCCGTGTTTCGGGTGCGCGAGTCTGGAGTTGGGGAGATGGGGAGAGTGGGAGAGTGGGAGAGTGGGAGAGGGGGAGAAGGAATTGGTGTCAACAAACACGTCAAACGTAATTCCAGTCTTCTGTCTGGTGATTAATGCCAGATCCCCCCTAACCCCCCTTAGGTCGGGGGGGACAAGAAGCACTCAAAGTCCCCCTTCTTAAGGGGGATTTAGGGGGATCTGGCTTCGGCTGCGAACGAAAAATACAAAAGTTTTTGACCTTAAGTTGACACCAATGGGGAGAATGTGCGAGGGAATTGAAATAAACAATTTTAGAGGTACAACAGCTTAGAACACACAAAACTCGTGCAGGCTTGTGAAAAGCCCCGTCTGCCGGAAATCTTGCATCTGCCTAGAAAAATGAAACTAAAATAAATATATCTAAAGACTTAAAAATATAGTTGAACTGCCGACAGATGGAATACTTTAAGCTGAAAAAATTCCAAATTTCACCGTATTTAGCAGCATTTTCGGCATTAGTAGCAATTTTGGTCGGAGTTGGCATTTTAGACCGATCGGAACAAGAGCGATTTTTGCAACACAACCGCGCTAGCACGATCGATCGGCTCAGCACAGTCCGCTCAAAGTTGGAAGGTTCTTTGAATTCCCGGCTATTTTTGATCCGGGGATTGGTAGCTGACATTTCCCACAACCCAGACATCACCGCAGCCGAGTTTGCAGCTACTGCGAGAATTTTGCTGGCACAACAAACCGGCATTCGCAACATCACTTTAGTTAAAGGGACGACGATCGCAGATATTTATCCGAAGGATGGAAATGAAAAGGCGATCGGGGTTGACTTGATGGCGCTACCCAAACAGCGGCAAATGGTCGAAGATGCGATCCGCACCAGAAAAACTTTGCTTGCTGGGCCCGTGCAATTATTGGAGGGAGGCGTGGGCTTCGTCAGCCGATCGCCAATTTTTCTGACTCCCCCCGACGCCGAGCCCGAAACAGGAGTTTACTGGGGGTTGATCGGTGTGATCCTCGAAAAAAATGTCCTGCTTGAGGAGGCGGGACTCAACGATCCCTCAGCCAAGGTGCAATACGCTGTGCGGGGGAAAGACGCGAAGGGAGTGTCAGGCGAGGTGTTTTTCGGCGACGAGTCGATTTTTCAGAACAATCCAGTGGTGTTGGAAGTGATTTTGCCCAACGGTTCCTGGCAGTTGGCAGCAATTCCCGCGGGAGGATGGCCCGAGAATTCGCCGCTGCGGGGGTGGTTGCTCTCAGGAGGCGGCTTGCTGGCAGTTTTGAGCGGGGTGGCGGTTTTTACGGGGATGTACGGCCTATCGATGCTGCGATCGAGCGAAGCTAAGTACCGGCAACTGGTTGAGAACGCTAACAGCATGATTGTGCAGTTAGACAATGAAGGCAAGATTACTTTTTTTAATGAGTTTGCGGAAAATTTTTTCGGCTATTCACAAGCAGAAATTCTTGGCAAAAGTGCGATCGGCACAATTGTAGATCCGGCCACATTGTCGGAAAATCAGTTAGCCATAATGATTCGAGACTGTTTGGCACAGCCGGACAAATACTTCAAACACGAAAATGAAAACATCCGCCGCAATGGGGAAAAAGTCTGGATAGCCTGGAGAAACAAACCTGTGGTCGATTCCAAAGGGCGATCGATCGGGCTGCTGTTCGTCGGTACAGACATTAGCGATCGCATCCTAGCAGAAGCCGCGCTGCAAGCGAGCGAATCTCGCTATCGGGCAATTATTGAAGACCAAACCGAACTTATTTGCCGTTTCTTGCCCAGCGGAGTTGTGACTTTTGTCAACGATGCCTACTGCCGCTATTTCAATAAATCGCGATCGGAGCTGATCGGCAATTGTTTTATGCCTTTGATTTGGGAAGAAGATAGAAACTTGTGCAGCGATATTTTCAATTCTTTAAGCCTACAAAATCCCGCTATTACCTGGGAACACCGCGTAATTCTCGACACGGGCGAAATTCGCTGGATACAGTGGACTGACAGGGCAACTTTTGACGATCGAGGTGCGGCGATCGAATACCAAGGAGTGGGGCGCGACATTAGCGATCGCAAACAAGCTGAACTCGCCCTGCAAGCTTCAGAAGCAGAATTGCGGGCATTGTTGGCTGCCATGAACGACGTAATTTTTGTGTTCGATATTGAGGGACGCTACCTGAAAATTGCCCCCACCAATCCCGAACCTTTGTACAAGCCGCCGGCGGAAGTTATAGGTAAAAAAATTCACGATCTATTCGATCCAGAAACAGCAGAATTATTTTTGGACAAAATTACGACCGCTGTCTCTACTAATCAAACTTTGAGTTGTGAATATCACCTGGAAATTGGCAGCGAAAAAAAGTGGTTTGCTGCTACCATTTCGCCAATGAAAGACAACACGGCTTTGTGGATTGCCCGGGACATTACCCAGCGCAAGCAAGCTGAAAATTGGTTGAACGGTCAAAAACAAATTTTAGAAATGATTGCTCAGGACGCAAGTCTTTGCGATACTTTAATTACTTTAATTAAAATTATCGAACAGCCATCTAAAAATGTCATGGGTTCGATTTTGATTCTAGCTCCAGACGGCAAACATTTGCTGCACGGAGCCGCGCCCAGTTTGCCAGAAAGTTATAATGCTGCTATTAATGGAGTAGCCATCGGCCCGAATGTCGGTTCTTGCGGCACTGCTGCCTATCGCTGCGAACAGGTGATCGTTACAGATATTGCCAGCGATCCTTTGTGGCAAGACTTTCGAGATTTAGCCTTGAGTTTTGGACTGAGAGCTTGCTGGTCTACTCCTATTGTCTCATCTGGGGGTCAAGTTTTGGGAACTTTTGCCATGTATTACGCCCAACCGCGCACTCCCCAAAATTTTGAGCTGCAATTGATAGAATCTGTCAGGCATTTAGCAGGAATTGCGATCGAGCGGAAACAGGCAGAAGAAAGTCTCAAACAGCTCAATGAAGAACTAGAAAATAGAGTCGAACAAAGAACTGCTCAATTGATGCAAACTGAAGAACGCTGGCAGTTAGCGCTCAAAGGTAACAATGACGGCATTTGGGATTGGAACTTGCAAACAAGAGAAATATTTCTGTCCGATCGATTTAAGGAAATCACCGGATACGAACAAATCGGAATGCTCGATTACTTTGACGAATGGAACAGAAACACGCATCCCGATGATTTAGCTTTAGTAATGCAAGCTTTCCAAGACCATTTAGACAAAAAAACGCCGCATTACATGACCGAATACCGCTTGTGGTGCTACAACAGCACCTACAAATGGATACTCAGTCGCGGACAAGCTTTGTGGGACGAATCTGAAAAAGCAGTCCGCATTGTTGGTTCAATTACTGACATCACGGAGCGCAAACAAGCAGAGGAAGCACTGCGGAAAAGTGAAGCAAGATTCCAAAAGCTGTCGGCTAATTTGCCGGGAATGATTTATCAATGTTTGTTGCGTGCAGATGGCTTTGTCAGTTTCCCTTACATCAGTCCTGCTTCCCGAGAAATGTTTGAGTTAGAACCAGAAGCTGTGCAGCAAAATTCCGCTTTGCTAATAGATTTGGTTCATCCAGACGACCGCCAACACTATCACGAATCTGTGGCTGTTTCCGCCCAACAATTGCAACCTTGGCAGTGGGAAGGACGGCTGGTGCTTCCTTCCGGCAAGATGCGCTGGTTTCAGGTAATTTCGCGTCCTGAAGCTCAAGCAAACGGTGATATTCTTTGGGACGGCATCACTACTGATGTTACGAATCGCAAACAAGCTGAGTTAGCTTTGCAAGAGAGCCAGCAGTTTATTCAAAAAATTGCCGATGCTACTCCCGGTATTTTGTATCTCTACGACTTGGAAGAACAGCGAAATGTCTATGCTAATTCTTCTGTTGGCACGCTTCTTGGCTATACATTTGATGAAATTAAAGCGATGGGTTCATCACTAATGACTCAGTTAATTAACCCCGAAGATTTGCCAAAAGTTTTGGAATATCACGCGAGCTTTGCAGAAATTAAAGATGGCGAAATTAGGGAAATTGAGTACCGGATGCTGGCCGCAAACGGTGAATGGTTTTGGCTGCAAAGTCGGGATACTATTTTTACCAGAAATTCTCAGGGTCAGTCAAAGGTAATAATTGGATTTGCCCAGGATATTACGACTCGCAAACAAGCTGAGGAAGCTCTGCGACAAAGCGAGGCGCGAGAAAGAGAAAGAGCTACAGAGCTAGAGTCAGCGCTGCGGTCATTGCGCTCTGCTCAATCTCAACTCATTCAAACTGAAAAAATGTCTTCTTTGGGGCAATTAGTTGCAGGCATAGCCCACGAAGTTAATAATCCGGTTAACTTTATTCACGCTAACATTGCTTATCTACACCAGTATACTACACAGTTGCTGGATCTGCTGAATCTTTACGAACATGAGTATCCCGAACCTAATGCAAAAATTGTCGATCGCATTGCAGAGATTGATTTGGATTTCATGACTGAGGATCTAAGAAAACTTGTAGGTTCGATGCAGGTGGGAACCGATCGCATCCGGCAAATTGTGCTGTCGCTGAGAAATTTCTCGCGGCTGGACGAATCGGCAATGAAGCCTGTCGATATTCACGCGGGAATTAATAGCACTTTGTTGATTTTGCAGCATCGCTTAAAGAGTCACGACAGGCGCCCGGAAATTGAGGTAATTAAGGAGTTCGGGAATCTGCCGCCGGTGGAGTGCTATGCGAGCCAACTGAATCAAGTGTTTATGAATATTATTGCTAATGGAATTGATGCTATTGAAGAACAATATCACAAGTTGTCAGTTCAAGAAGCAGTGACTAAGAGCGGCCGGATTGTGATTTGCACTGGTGTCACGGCCCAGAGCACTGTGAGGGTGGAAATTTCGGACAATGGTACGGGGATTCCGCAGGCGGTGATCGATCGCATTTTTAACCCGTTTTTTACGACAAAAGCTGTGGGGAAAGGTACTGGCTTGGGAATGTCGATCGCGCACTCGATTGTGGTAGAAAAGCACAAGGGCAAGATTGACTGTTTCTCGGAAGTCGGAGGGGGAACGACTTTTGCGATCGAAATTCCGATCGGCAAAAGTTATCAATAGTTAAGTTGCTTAGGTACGTTGTTGCGCTTGGGCGCTCTTCGAGGATCTATGAAAGAGCGCTTAAGCGCAACAACGTACCTTGATGAGAGTTGTAGATATTGTAGGGTGCGTCAGCGATTAGCCTAATTTTGAGGTGGGGAGCCAGAAGTGCCGAGCTGACGCACCCTACCAATCAGACTAAAGAGGGCGGGCACGGGGGCACCGCCCCTACAACTGTCAACTCTTCCTTCTGTTATACCGACTAAGATAGATTCAAGCTGCTGAGAAAGCGGTGCTGCTTGAAACCTTTAATTGTATAAAAACTGACATGATGGGATTAATCCTGGAAGCGATCGCAGCAATGGGACAGAATGTCCGCTGGATGTCTTGGAATTTGTTTTTAGGTTTAGTACCGCTGGCGTTGAGTTTTTGGCTCTTCCGCAAACCTCGATCGCGCTGGCTGCTGTGGGGTACGTGGATTCTCCTAGGCGCTACTTTTTTGCCTAGCACGCGCCATGTTGTGTCGTATCTCAAGCACATTGTGCAAGATGTGGGCACAACTTACGTTTTGGGGGCGATCGCGATTACGCTGGCACTAATGGCTTTAGATATCTGGGTGCTGCGACAGCGCGGAGTTCGCTCTCTCCGCTGGTGGGGCGGTTTTTTCTGGTTTATCGCGTTTTTGCCCAATGCACCCTACGTTTTAACTGATATCATTCACCTGATCGACCAGATTAAAGAAGGGACTTCGGTGTGGACTGTGACTCTGGCTTTGATTCCGCAGTATCTGGTGTTTATGCTGGCGGGATTTGAGGCATATGTACTTTCGGTGATGAGTTTGGGTTACTATCTGAAGCAACAGGGTTGGGGTAGATTTATTCTGGCAACGGAGATAACCATACACGCACTTTCGGCGATCGGCATTTATTTAGGACGATTTATCCGGTTCAACACTTGGGACATTCTGGCGAATCCCGATGCCTTAGTTAACACCGTCATGAATGATTTGATTGGTAAGCGTCCGGTTGTAGTAATGGTTGCAACATTTGTCGTCATCGCTGTTTTGTATTGGGTGCTCAAGCAAGTTAGTTTGGGGATTAGCCAGCGATTTTACTACAATCTATCCTCCTCGGAGTCGATCGGCGAAACCGCCGCTTCTGCCGATCCCATAGATTTGAGATTTTAGATTCACCCCACAACTAACCTACAAACTGTTTGCGTCTCCACAACTTAAATCGGAAAACCAGTCTTCCTCTTTAAGTAAGTTCAACAGTTGACAGTTGACAGTTGACAGTTGACAGTTTAATAGCGATCTCTACCCTTAAGTACGAGGATTGGAATAATCAATAGTCTGATTTTAATTTCTCCCGATCGGGCGGGCTTTCAACCAATTCTTTCTGGTAAGATCGTGTCCCCTAAAATAACCGTTATCAGGTAGGTTCGAGCGTTTGGACTTCAGTCTTCATGAAAATTTGAGGACTGAAGTCCGAGCGCTCGAACCAATTTAATTGTAGTCGTGACAGCGCACCTCATATAGCAGTCCTAAATCATTTGTGAGTTTCTTACTCCCTCCCCTTAGTAAGGGGAGGGTTGGGGTGGGGTAAAAAGATTTACGACTCCTGCAAGGATTGCTATAGGAGACCAATCTCTTCCCTAAACTCCCAAATAAATTACTGCGACAATGGGGAATCAAACTTGATATGTTAGAACAGTTGAAGTAGTTTTGCAAACAGTAAAGATGAATCGATTTGACCGTCAGTTGTGGGAAAAATTTATTGCAATCGCTCAGCCTTACTTTTATCCTTTAGAGCCTGGAGGAGGCAGGGTTTTTCTGGGATTAGTAGCGCTGTTGTTGATATTTCTCTTCGCTGCTATGTTTGTACTCGTTAGTGTTGTATGTTTGGGTGCTGCCGCTCTTTTTCCGGATTTTGTCAATAATATTGCTGCTGGGTTAGTTAGTTTGTTGCAACAGATTATTTATTCTCCGGAAATTATCATTGTTGCCTTGATGCTAATTATTCCTTTGAGCGCTTTTTTATTTTTTAAAGGCAGGTTGATACCGAATTGGCAGTCGTGGTTTTTTTTAGCTTTATTGCTGTTCTTATCCTTGTCTGTCAGCGGTTTGAATGTAATCATTAGTTACGTCAGTAATTTTTTCAATACAGCACTGGCCAAAAAAGACGAACTCAATTATTGGAAGTATCTTTTTGTATATGCAGGGGTTTTTGCAGTCGGCACTCCCATTGTGGTAATTTACGGCTACATCCAAGATAAATTGAGTCTCTACTGGCGACAGTGGATGACAAATAAGTTCCTAGACAAGTATTTTAATAATCGGGCTTATTACGAAATAAATTCACACAAGGAAATCGACAATCCCGACCAAAGAATTTCTGAAGATGTCAAATCGTTTACTCGTACAAGTTTGACATTTATGCTGGCGCTCCTGAGTTCAATAGTTAATATTATATCTTTCACGGGTATCCTGTGGTCAATCTCGAAACAACTTTCAATTTTCCTGGTTGTCTATGCTATGTTGGGGACGACCGCCAGTCTGATTTTTGGTCAAAAATTAGTGCCTCTAAATTTCGAGCAACTTAAAGAAGAAGCTAATTTCCGCTACGGACTGGTTCACATTCGCGACAATGCTGAATCCATTGCCTTTTATGGGGGGGAAGAGCGAGAATCGATGCAAATAAAGCAGCGGTTCGTGGAAGTGTTCCGCAATTTTAATTTGCTAATTGGCTGGCAGCGAAATTTGGATTATTTTACAACTGGATATGGGTATGCTGTGGTGATTATTCCGGCTTTGTTTCTCGCTCCTGCTTATTTTGCCGACAAAACCGATACGATCCAGTTTGGAGACATCACTCAGGCGGGTTTTGCTTTCCGTCAGGTTTTAGCCGCTTTTTCACTGATTGTCAGTCGCATTGAACCCCTTAGTGCTTTTGCAGCTAGCATCAATCGTTTAACTGTATTTACAGATACTTTGGAAGCAAAAAAGGCGGTATCTCGTGCCGGAGGAACTACTATAGATATCGTAGTAGATTCTCAGTTGACGCTGAAACGGGTTACTTTAGATACTCCGAAGCATCAAAAGACTTTGATTAAGGATTTGTCGGTGGCGGTGTCGCCGGGAGAAGGACTGTTAATTGTCGGTGAAAGCGGTTCTGGGAAGAGTTCTTTGCTGCGGGCTATTGCGGGTTTGTGGGACTCGGGAACGGGTCGTCTGGCGCGGCCGGAATTGGGAGAAATGCTGTTTTTGCCGCAGCGTCCTTATCTGATTTTGGGCAATTTGCGATCGCAACTTCTCTATCCCAACACCAGCAGCGAGGTTGATGAGGAACAATTGCGCCGCGTTTTGGCATTAGTCAACTTAGCAGATTTGCCGGACAGATTGGGCGGTTTTGATGAGGCTTTAGATTGGGTAGAGATTTTGTCCCTGGGAGAACAGCAGCGTTTAGCTTTTGCCAGATTGTTATTGACAAAACCGCGATATGCTATTTTGGATGAGGCGACAAGTGCTTTGGATTTGAAGAACGAGCAACTTTTATATGAACAGTTGCAAGCAACTCAAACTACATTTGTGAGTGTGGGCCACCGATTGAGTTTGTTGAAATATCACCAGCAGGTTTTGGAACTTTTGGGTGATGGGAGTTGGCGACTGCTTTCAACCGAAAAATACTGCGATAGTACGAAGGTTTTTGGCTGATACAGCGCTGGTTTCAAAAATTGTGAATTTACTCTGTTTTTAGTTTTTGGTTCGCGGTGGGTGGCGGTACGGTTGGAGATTTATCGCGCAGGTGCTACAGATTAATCGCTCATCGCCTTGCCTCCACCCTACAAGAGTTCTACTAGGGTTGCATTCTTTTTTTGAAGTGGTATCAAAATGGATAATTTGGGTATAAATATCTCAAACGGCCCTCCAAGACCGACAAGCAAGCTGAAGATTGACTTATTCAATTGTTTGCCCGAGAGAACTCAGAGAATATAATAGAAGATAGATTTTTAGTACAGGCGAGATTCCTACCTTGACTACTCCGATTCCTCAAAACTTTGTGCAAACGATCGCTAAAGAGCGCGGTGTCACAGATGCCGAGTTAGAGACTGTGTTTATGGCTCTCGACGGTCAATCTACGGCTACCATCGCAACCAAGCTTGGCATTAGCGATATCGCCGTTCGCAAAAGACTAGGCGAAGTTTACAAAAAGTTTCAGATCGCGGGGAATGGCCCTGGAAAGCTCTCGGAATTGAGGCATCAGTTGCTGTTTTCCTACCACACCGAGCAGGGTTCGATTGATTTTAGTCAAGGTAAAGGCTCTCTATTCAATATGCCAATCCTCTCCGTTGGCGCAGCCCCCGTAGGGGCGGGCTTCGCTAACGGGCGCCGACAGGAAGATTGGGGCCAAGCACCGGATGTGGCAGTTTTTTACGGGCGGACTGAAGAATTAACTGCTTTAAAGCAGTGGATTGTATCCGATAATTGTCGCGCAGTAGCGCTGCTGGGTTTGGCCGGTAGTGGAAAAACAACTCTGTCGGTGCAGTTGGCAAAACAGGTACAGCATGAGTTTGATTTTGTGATTTGGCGATCGCTGCGATCGACACCAACAGCATCCGACTTCCTCACTAGCTTAATTCAACTTTTTGCTAACCCACAAAAGTCCGATCTGCCTATCGACTTTAACAGCAAAATTTCGCGCCTAGTCGAGTATCTGCGCCAGCAGCGATGTCTGATAATTTTAGACGATTTTGAAGCAGTGCTCAAACCAGAAGAACTAGCGGGACATTACCGCGAAGGCTGTGAAGGATATCGAGATTTAATTGTGCGGCTCTGTGAAGTCAATCACCAGAGCTGTGTTGTCCTAGTTAGTGCCGAAGAGCCTACGGAAATGGCTTTGCTAGCTGGAGAAAAAGTGCGCTTTTTAAAGCCTGCTATTTCCGAGGAAATAGCCCGAGATATTTTCAAAGAAAAAGGTTTGTCCGCCCAAGATAGAGAATGGGAAATCTTGTTAGCCCGGTACGGAGGCAATCTGTTAGCAATCAAGATTGTGGCGACAACCATTCATGAGTTTTTCGAGGGAAATGTTGTCAAGTTTTTGGAAGCGACGGCATTATTTATTGAAGAACACATCAGCAATTTGCTCGCGCAGCAGTTCGATCGAATGTCAAATTCAGAACAAGAGATTGCTTACTGGTTGGCTATTGCTCAAAGTCCGATTTCCCTAGCGAGTTTGCGAGATCAGATGTTAGTCAATTCTTCCCTTTCCGATTTGCTAAAAAATCTCGATTCTCTCGGCCGTCGCTTTCTCATCGAAAAAATAAGTGAGAGCGGGCAAACTGTTTTTAGGCTGAAGCCTTTAATCGTGCAATATGTAAGCGAAAGATTAGTCGAGCAGATTCAAGCGGAGGTTTTGGAGACCGTCAAAATGCAAGGAATAGAAAGAATGTGGCTGTTAAAAACTCACAATCTTAGTAGGAGTGTTGCTCAACAAAAAGAAAGCAAAGAGGATCGCAGTCGCTCAATTGTAGAATTAGTTACAAATCGGTTGCAAGTATTGTTTCTGAAAACTGTAGGTTCGGAAGAACCGCTAAATATCCTGACGAAAGTTGCCTCGGGGCTGGAAGATAAATCGATGCTTGAGGTGGGATATGCTAGGGAAAATTTAGCTCAGATTATTTTAGGAATTCGGCGCTAGTATGAGATTCGGCAAATTACACCAATTATGAAAAATACTGCAATAGTATTTGTAGGGTATGGCTCAATCAAAAATCTGTAAATTCAATCGACTTTTCGAGCGATGACACACCTGATACGATAGTTGATACAACTAGCCCAAAAATTGTTTGGTCGGAATACTTTTTGTCAATGGTATAATAAACTTCGTTCGTTTGTAGTGCGGACTTAAGTCCGCAGCCGGAGAGCGGACTTAAGTCCGCACTACGAGCCGTTTTTGTTATGGCTATAGACCCGAAATAATACGATCGATCCACCGCAAATGTCAATCAAATAAATACAGCTCGACGCAGATTCATTTCAAATAAAAATAGTTTTTGAATGAGCGCAAGAAGTCTAAGGTGCGTCTCATTTTTGAAAAAAGCATTTTTTATTATAGTGCGATCGCGCTTGATGCTCCCGATGCGCGGTGCGGATCTATGAGATTGTCGATTTTTCTCGATAAATTTTCGAGGGCGACGCACCCTACGATTCTGTCAACTGTCAAGTAAGAGGGCGGGCACGGGGGCACCGCCCCTACAACTATTAACTCCTTTATGCGACAAAAAAACGATCGCCCTTTAACAAAAGCGATCGCTCTATTTTTAGCAACAACAGAATTGGATAAAATTATTTGACAATACCCAAAACCGATGCAGATTCAGATCCGGTAATTTTGCCCAAAGCAGGTACTGTTGGAGCCTGTGCAATTTTGGGTGCCAAAAATCCCTTCGCATAAATCTGAGGATTTTGTTGAACGATGAGGGTGTAAGATTGGCGGACTTCGGCGTTAACAGCCACAGTCTTCGCGTCGTAAACCTGCATCGCCATGTTCGGATAAAAACCAATGCCGACAATCGGGATCAAGAAGCAAAATGCGATCGCCACTTCGCGAGGTTGAGCATCGATAAACTTTGCATCACCAGGCAAAACGCAACTATTACCGAAACAAACCGCTTCATCCATATTCTCTCGCTGATTCCGCAAATCTAGATCTTCTAAATCGCAAGCTGCCAATGTTCCACAGTTGTAAAATAACTGTCGCAGCATCGAGAGCAAATAAATCGGTGTCAAAATCAGTCCCACTGCCGCCAGGAATATGATTACTGCGCGGAAAGAAGTACCGTAAATATCGCTAGTTGCGACTCCCACAAAAACTGACAATTCGCTAGCAAAACCGCTCATCCCGGGGAGTGCCAAAGAAGCCATCGCGCCTGCTGTAAACAAGGCAAACACTTTCGGCATTACTTTGCCAATCTCGCCCATCTCGTCCATGATCATGGTATGGGTGCGATCGTAAGTCACGCCAGCCAGGAAAAACAATACTGAGGCGATCAAACCGTGGGAAATCATTTGCAGCAGCGCCCCGTTGATTCCCAAATCGGTGAAAGAAGCAATACCCAACAACACGAATCCCATGTGAGAAATCGACGAATTCGCCAAGCGGCGCTTCATGTTGGTTTGGCCGAAGGAGTTAAGCGCGCCGTAGATAATGTTAACTACGCCGAGCACCGCCATAATTGGCGCAAAGTAAACGTGTGCTTTCGGAAGCAGTTCCAAATTCAAACGAATCAGTCCGTAGCCGCCCATTTTCAGCAGCACGCCGGCCAGAATCATCGACACAGGAGAAGATGCTTCACCGTGGGCATCAGGCAGCCATGTGTGAAAAGGGAAAATCGCGAGTTTGACGCCGAAGGCAATCAACAATCCCGCATAAAGTAGGATTTCTAAACCTAGCGGATAGTCCTTCAAGCCCAGTTCTACCATGTCGAAGGTAACGTTTCCTCCGCCGTAGAATCCCATTGCTAGGGCAGCGACGAGAATAAAGATAGAAGCGCCGGCGGTGTAAATCAAGAATTTGGTAGCTGCGTAGCGACGGTTTTGTCCGCCCCAAATCGAGATTAGCAAGTACACCGGAATTAGTTCTAATTCCCAAACAATGAACAGCAACATGATGTCTTGGGCGACAAATACTCCGATTTGTGCCGAGTACATCACCAGCATTAGGAAGTAGAACAATCGTGGTTTGCGATCGACTTCCCATGCAGCAAAAATCGATAGCGTCGTCACCAATCCCGCCAATAACACTAGCGGCACTGACAATCCGTCAACCGAAATAGACCAGTTGAGACCTAAAGAAGGTATCCAGGGATACTGTTCAACGATTTGGAAACTAGAAATGCTCGGATCGTAGTGCGTCCAAAACACCCAACACATCAACACAAAATCTGCAATGCCTACGCCCAGGGCATACCAACGCACAGTTTTGCCGTCTGTATCGGGCAGAAAAGGGATGGCGAGGGCAGCTACGAGGGGTAGCATGACTATTGCGGTCAGCCAAGGAAATTGATCCGCTATCATGATATTGAGAATAAATACTTAGTTGAAAGTTACCACTATTGTAATACTTAAGTTTAATAAAAACTTAAGATTTGCAAATATTTGTTTTATATTAATGATAAAAAAATCTACTGCATAGATTTCCCAAAATGTCAAGATACTTAGGAGGTATTTATGTAGCTTGTTGAAAATCATCGAACAATCTCTGTAGGGCGCGCCGCCATTCTTTAAGCCCTTGCATGGCGATTTGAGGGCGACGCACCTGTTCCGCGTACTAGCGGTAATAATTAATTATTCTGTAGCACGAGTTTTTATGGCTGGCACTGTGACTCACGGTTTGGGGCAAGTCTTATTTGGGAAGTCACAGCTATAAATATAGGGTTTCTGCCAACTCAGAGGAATTTCTAATAAATCCCTGGTTCCCGTCATTCCTTGTCCCAAAAAGAGCAATACAGCGATCGAGTTCAAGATGACATGGACTGTGCGCCAGCGATTCGATCGATCTTTATAAATGTCTGGAACTATCGCCAGGGAGAAAACCATCAGCAACGCAGCGGCGATGCCAATGTAGTAGTGAGACCAATACCATTCATCGCTGCGCCGAAAAACGCCATCTTGAGCGCCAAGAATCACCAAGCCAGCACCCGTCAATGTCGCAAATGTGCCGCGCCAGATAGCAGGTGTCGATCGATATAACATGACCAAAGAGGCAATGGTAGCAACAAACATCAGAATAATGAAAATTACCTGAAACGAGTTTTTGCTCCAAACATCCTTGCTCAAAATATGCTCAAAAATTGGGTAGCCCAGACCCAACAGAGTTACTCCTACCACAGATCCCGACAGAATTTTACCTGCTTTGACGTGTTCGCCGCCGACTACAGGGGGAATTTTGCTCTTATCCCCAGAGGCAACTTGCTGGCGGCGCTGCCTAGTTTGCCAAGCCATATTCAGCACAATACCAAGCATCGGAAAAACGATCGCTACAGCCAAAACAGGATGCAGCAAACTCAGAAAATCTTTAATTTCCATAAAGCACCTTTTTGTTTTTAAACTGGATCAAACTAAACTTTTGAGATTTTGACGAAATCGATCGCCCGATCGCGATCGAACAAAACCCGAGGCTTCAACAAAATCGCACATCACAACCAGAGAGATTTTAACTTACCAGGAGCGCAAGAGCATTTCCATTAATTCGGACATACAAAAACTTGGTTTCTAGTCACCCGTGCGTAAGTCCTACAGTCAACAGTTGTTCGGCGAAAGATGCAATTAGACTGAAATCGGTCAATTGCGAGATCCATTTTTGTGGTATGGCAGATTCGCCGTAAAAAGCTCCCGCCAACTGTCCGTAAACTGCACCAGTTGTATCCGCATCGTCGCCCAAATTCACAGCCAACAAACACCCTTCGGCAAAAGAAGAACTGTTATAAAACGCCCAAAGAGCCGCCTCCAAAGACTTAACCACGTAACCAGTACCCTTAATTTCAGGAGGTTGTCTCCGTTTAAAAGAACCCGCCGCAATTTCATCAATTTCTGCCACCAGCGGGTGCGCGGCCCAATATTCGGCGATCGGACAATATCTTTCCGAAAGCAAAACTTCTTTACTAACTTTATTCACAGCCCCCGCAATTAAAGCACCGAAATAGCGGCAAGCATCGACGCAAGTAGCCGCACCGTGAGTAGTTCGAGAACTTGCTCCAGATTTTTCTATGACTTCTAAAGGATTCTTAGCATAAAACAAAGGTACGGGAGCCAAACGCATAATCGAACCATTTCCAGCAGCCCAAGCATCAGTTGAACCGCAGTAAGGCTTTTTTGTATCTTTAAAATGCCAAAGTGCTTCTTGCACCGTATTGCCAATATCAAAACACTTGCCTGTACTGCTCAAATGTCCATGTAGCCGCCACTTCAGATAAGTTTCTAATTGATGGACTGGATCGAAATCTTTTTTTTCAATCAAACTTTCAGCTAAACAAAGTGCCATCGAAGTATCATCCGTCCACTGTCCCGGTTGCAGGCGAAACGGGCCGCCACCAACCATATCTTTAATGGGTTCAAAGGTTCCGGGGCGACAAAACTCTAAAGTTGTTCCCAAAGCATCGCCAACTGCCAAACCGATTAGACTGCCGCGATAACGTTCTATTTGCTGCATAGTAATTTTCAGTTGATAGTTGACAGTTGACAGTTGACAGTTGATGGCACTTGACAAAAGATATTGTAGGGTGCGTCAGCGAGGGGCCTAATTTTCAGGTGGGGAGCCAGAAGTGGCTGACGCGCCCTACTACCAATGTGACTACTACCAATGTGACTGTCAAAATAAATGTTTTTTGCATTCATTGAGATGCTCCCGTGTAGACCTACTTTATTCTCTTAATTCTCTTTCTCTGCGTACTCTGCGCCCTCTGCGGTGAATCAAAAAAATCTTGTTCAAAAATGAAAGAAAATTGCCCTACCTGCGGTTAAAAATAAAAAAACCCGACTTTTCGCCCCAAAGGCTGAGGCCAAAGACGACTCAAGCTAATATTGATGTTAACCTTTCGCTACCCGAGATCGAACCGTCCCATGACACCCGATGCCTCCACAGCCGCTGCTGCTACCCCTCAATCAACACCCGAAGTTAGCTTAGATTTGCAAGTCCGACTCAAGACTGAAGACGGACAGCTATTGTTGCTACTTCCCCCAGAAACGAACAACGAACCCGCAACTGGTACGGCATCGACTTGGACTGAACTTTGCCAGCAGCTAAAAGTCAGGCTGAATGCTGGAGAACGCTTTTGGCAGCCGAATGCCGAAGTACAATTGATGGGCAGCGATCGACTTTTAGATATCCGCCAATTGCAAGAAATCGCCGATGCCCTCTTGGAAGCGGAACTGCAACTCAAACGAGTCCACACCAGCCGCCGCCAAACGGCCGTTGCCGCAGCTACGGCAGGCTATTCTGTAGAACAGCAGCCTCCGGTTTCTACCCTGAGTAAATCCGCCGACAAACCGCAATCGCTGGCGGAACCTTTATATTTGCAGATGACTGTGCGATCGGGCGTAGAAATTCGTCACCCAGGGACGATCGTACTTTTGGGAGACGTAAATCCTGGTGGCTCAGTCGTCGCCGGAGGCGATATCCTGGTTTGGGGCCGTTTGCGGGGCGTCGTGCACGCGGGTGCTGGCGGCAACACCAACAGCGTGATTATGACCTTGCAGATGGAACCGATGGTGATTAGGATTGCTAAATACGTTGCCAGAGGCCCAGAAGCCTCACCCGCTCAGTTTTTCCCGGAAGTCGCCTATGTGACGCCTCAGGGGATTCGGATCGGTAGAGCCTCTGATTTTGACAAATCGCAGTTAATGGGCGGTAATGGGTAATTGGTTATTAGTCATCAGTCATTAGTCATTAGTCATACTATTTCTATTTAAGTCGGCACTTAATAATTTGGTTTTAGCTAAATCAGTGAATCCAGAAAAAATGAAAAATTGAGTGCATATTTAGAGAGAATTCCTGGAAAAAATGAGAGTTGTAAGTTTTGAGTGTTAAGTTGATTCAACGAATAACAGATTGCCGATCAATTATCACAAAACAATTGCCAACGAATGACAAAAAGCCAGAAGATTAATTGCTTATGACTAATAACGAATAACCAATGCCCCATGCCCAATGCCCCATGCCCAATGCCCCATGACCAATGCCCAATGCCCAATGCCCAATGCCCAATGACTAATTCCAAATAAATCTAAAATCGCTTATGGCTCGCATTATTGTTGTTACATCAGGGAAAGGCGGAGTGGGAAAAACCACCTCCACAGCCAATCTCGGCATGGCTTTAGCCAAGCGGGGGCGTACAGTTGCGGTAATTGATGCCGATTTCGGCCTCAGAAATTTAGACTTGCTGCTGGGCTTAGAAAACCGCATTGTTTACACGGCATTAGAAGTTCTCGCCGGAGAGTGTCGCTTAGAGCAAGCTTTGGTGAAAGATAAGCGGCAGCCGCGCTTGGTGCTGTTGCCGGCGGCTCAAACTCGCATGAAGGATGCCATCAGCGCCGACCAAATGAAGCAGCTTGTGGGGATGTTGGGAGCAAAATATGACTATATTTTGATCGATTCTCCGGCTGGAATTGAGCAGGGTTTCCAAAATGCGATCGCCCCGGCGCAAGAAGGCATCATTGTCACGACTCCAGAAATCGCTGCTGTCCGCGATGCCGATCGAGTCATCGGCCTGCTGGAAGCCAACAATGTCAAGAAAATCAGGCTAATCGTCAACCGGATCAGGCCTGCAATGGTGCTGGCAAATGATATGATGTCGGTGCAAGACGTGCGAGAAATCCTTGCCATTCCGCTGTTAGGCGTCGTTCCCGACGACGAGCGGGTCATCGTTTCTACCAATCGAGGCGAACCATTAGTATTGTCGGAAACGACCTCTTTAGCTGGAACTGCCTTCGACAATATTGCCCGCCGTTTAGAAGGCGAAAAAGTTGATTTTTTAGATCTCACTCCTCGTCGGGAAACGTTTTTCACTCGCCTCCGCAAGTTTTTCAATACTAAAATTATGTGATGTGCTGCCCTATTGGCGATCGACCTTTAATAGCAGCCACTGCATCGCAAAAACTAGCCGAAAAATTCCCGGAGTAACACCATTTCGCAAAAAGCATCAAACTGCTTCCCCAGACTCCAAACCAGACGGGAATAAGTCATTCCCCAATCTAAAATCTAAAATCTAAAATCGACTGACTTTTCCTATGCCCAACCATTGACAAACCCGCCGTAACCATGATATACACACTTCTCGAACGACTTTTCCCGCGCATCCCTGACAACAGCCGCGACGATGTAAAACGCCGCCTCAAACTGGTTCTAGCCCACGACCGGTCAGAACTCAGCCCCGAAATGGTTGAGTCTATGCGCCGAGAAATTCTAGAGGTGGTGTCTCGCTATGTGGAAATTGATACCACTGAGTCAGAGTTCGGTCTAGAAAGCGACCAGCGGGCCACATCTCTGATCGCAAATCTGCCGATCCGGCGAGTTAGACTGGAAAATCCACCGGAAAATTTGCCCTATAAATTACCTGAGAAATCCTCGGAGAAATTGCCAGAGAATCTACCTGAAAAGGTGGCTGAGTATGTACCGGAGTATGTCGTCGAAACTCTCCCGGAAACTGAGTGAGTGATAGGATTTGGGATTTTCTGTTCACTAAATTAGTGCGATCGGCTCGCCATTTAAATTAAACTATAGAAAACATATCGAGAACCCCGTCCTTTCAAGGCCCGGATGAAGGCTAGCCACAGCTTTTAAGCTGCCAGTCACCCAGCAAGATTTTGTTGTTGTCACGATATCTACAAAATGGTACAATATTTTGTAGAGTTGGTCAATAACCATGCTAAATCTCAGTTACGAGTACAAACTAAAGCCGACAAAAGAACAGATTTCTCAAATCGAACGAATTCTAGTGATTTGTCGTAAGGTCTGGAACTACGCATTGAGAGAACGGAAGGACTGGATTAACTCTCGTAAATGCTCGATTAATGCTTGCTCGATTGTGAACGAGTACATTATTCGTGCTGATGCTCCCTACCCAAATTATTATGTTCAGGCTGCCTTGCTCACTAAGGCTAAAGAGTTGTTTCCCGAACTAAAAACGGTTAACGCAAAAAGATGCTTCAACAGGTGTTAAGAAAGCTGGAGACAGCCTTCCTAGACATGAAGCGTAAGGGTATGGGGTTTCCGAGATTTAAAAGCAAATACCGAATGCGGTCATTTGTATTTCCTCAAATGCTCAAAAACTGCATCCAAGGAAATAGCATTAAGCTGCCACAATTAGGTGTTGTTGAGTTCATAAAATCTAGGGAGATTCCTAATGGGTTTGCAGTCAAACAAGCTCGAATCGTTCGTAAGGCTAGCGGATATTTCGTCATAATTTCACTAGAATGTGATGTTAATGTGCCTGAGCCTGTTGCAACTGGATATCCGATTGGCATAGATTTAGGCTTAGACCAATTTTTAGCAACCTCTGAGGGTAAATTAATTAAACGTCCTAAGTTTCTAGCAGTCGAACACCGCAAGCTGAAATTGCTGCAACGTCGGCTCAAGAACAAGAAGAAGGGATCTAACAACCGCCATAAGTTAAATCGAAAAATTGCTAGACTACATCAGCGTGTAACCGACACTAGAAAAGACTGGCATTTTAAATTGGCTCACGAAGTAGTAAAAGATGCGGGAATGATATTTGTTGAAGATATCGATTTTCGAGTTTGGGCTAAAGGTATGTTTTGCAAACACACTTTAGATGCTGGCTTTGGTCAATTTGTTGCGATTCTTGCTTGGGTGTGCTGGAAGCGTGGGGTTTACTTTGAAAAAGTAAATAAGGATTTTACCTCTCAGGTATGCCCTAATTGTGATACGCATACTGGCAAGAAAGAGCTTAATAATCGAGTTCACACCTGTCCAGAATGCGGGTATACAACGCATCGAGATGTAGCAGCATCTCAAGTTATTCGTAATCGCGGATTATCCGCCGAGGGACGCTCGGTAGATATAAAAGAAATTGCCTGTGGAGATGGTCTGGCGGGGACTGGTAACAGTCTAGTTAAGAATCCGAGAAGCAGGAAAAAGAAGGCATGAAGGCGTGGCTAAAGCCCGCTTTCATGCAACCTTTGAGAATCCTCGCGCATTCATGCCGAGGAGTACGTCAACTCTCTACAATTAAAATCTTGTGGGGTGGGCTAAGATTGTCCGCCCCAAATATGTTATTTAAATAGGAAAAAGCTTGCCCTCTCGTTTGCGTTTGCATCAGAATCATGATTTTACCAGTGCGAGCTTAAGAGCTCGCAAGTTATCTCCTCTGGCGAGCGGGGACGATCGCACTTTCGACAATTCTGCTGTCACCGGATTTAATAGGATACATAAAAAGTCATCCACTCAATCTTAATAACTAATCGGTCTTTCTAAAGCATCTTGTAACTGAAGTTCTAAAGGTCTATCAGAGCGAATTTCTAAACCAGGTAAATCGTGTTTTACTAACAGTTTTTCGCCTGTTTCCGTCGCAGTGGAACTCGGCCAGAGTACCCAACGACTACCGGGCGTAAGAGTGTTTAAACTTGCAGAGTTTTGAGTCAGCCAAATTATCGATAGTTGCGATCGACTATCGATCGCATCTTCCCCAGCATTAACCGCCGCCAAAGTTTCCAAAACTACCCGGTTCCCCGATACAAGTCCGGTTCCTGCCGTCCAAAGTTTGACGTTTAACAGGCGCTTGCTAGCATAGAAGTAAAGAGACGCTGCTACTGTCACCGCTCGTTCAAATTCCTCTGGTTGCCACAATGCAGCGCTGTCGAGAGCAATAATAATTTCTTGACCGCCTGCTGCAACTTCTAACTCTCTCACCCGCAGTTCTCCGTAGCGGGCGCTGGTACGCCAGTGAATCAGGCGGGTGGGGTCTCCGTGACGGTAAGGTCTCAGGTTGCGGGTGAGGCCTTCGGTAGCGGTTTGCGATCGACTACGATCGTACAATTGCGGACTGTCTTCTTGACCGATGCGATCGATCAAAGGGCAAGTGCTCAACGGCAAAACCTGCGGGTAAACCACCGCCACCGCTTTTACCGGGCGGCTGCGACGGCACCAAAACAACCCTAAAGGCGCGGCAGTCCTCAAGTGCACCTCTTGCCAGCGATAGACGCCCCGCTGCCGGACTTCCAAGTAGTATGTATCCCTGTATATACTTTTAGGCTCTACGATCTCGATCGGGCGGACAAGCTCTTTTCCCAATACAAACGGTAAGATGTCTACCACTTGCAACAAGGTTTTAGGTTGGCGGGCGCTATTTTCGATTTCTAGTTCCACGGTGATTTTATCGCCAGCACTCACCGGTTCGATCGGGTGGCGGCGCACTTCCAAGGAACGCAGCGATTTTGCAGGCAAAACCGCAGCTACTACCAGCAGCGCCAAACTGCCACCGCTGAGCGCGTACAGCCACCCAGCCATTGTATTAGTAGCAGATCCAAAAAAGAACACCGTCATCCCTGAGAGCAGCCAACCCGCGTAGGCAGGAGTAACAGCCCGATTTTCGAGCCAATCGGCAATTTTGTGACGGATGTTCATAGAAGTTAAAACTGTTAATTACTCGATCGCCCATCAAGCCTAATTGTAAAATATTCTCAGCATTTGGCACCGAATTAGCAAGCGAGCGATTAGATTATAAATCGGGAATTTTTTCACTCATACCTTGACCCCGCCCAATAACGGATACAAGATCCCGACACTGAATCGCGCACGGTCAATCCCCAAATTTTAGACCATAGTTGAAACTCCCAGATTCAAACCTGCGAGTTAATCTAAAATCTAAAATCTAAAATCTAAAATCGACTGACTGGAGACTAAAAAATGAACCCATTAAACAATCCTACACCAGTTAAACCCGACCCTCAAGCCCGCCGCACCCCCCCGCCACCGCCACCCTTGGCTGCAACTCCTGCGCCACCACCACCACCCCCGGCGCCTGCTGCACACCCGCCGGCGCAGCAACAGCAGCAGCAACAGCAGCAGCATCATCATCAGCGGGCTGTTGAGACTCCCATAAGTACGATCGAACAAATGGTCAGAGATGCCCATAGCGCCTCGGCTTCCGATATTCACATTCGAGTCGGCCAAGTACCTCGATTTCGGATTCGGGGCGTGATGCAAGTAGCAACCACCCACCCCAAAGTCACGCCAGAAATTTTTGAACAATACTTAGCCGAAATTCTCACCCCCGAACAGCGAAAACAGTTTGCAACTACCAAGGAATTAGATTCAGCAATTTTTTACCCAGGCTTCGTGCGGTGTCGGCTAAACTGTTTTGATTCCCTCAGCGGCGGCGCCCTAGTATTGCGGTTAATCAGTTTAGAAATACCCACTATCGACTCCTTGAGGTTGCCCGACGTTCTCAAAAAGATCATTTTGCGATCGCAAGGATTAATTTTGATTACAGGGCCTACGGGTTCAGGGAAATCGACAACAGTAGCTGCGATGATCGACCACCTCAATCAGACGGAACAGAAGCACGTAGTTACAATTGAAGACCCGATCGAATTCATTCACCCTTCTAAAAAATGCTTGGTCAGCCAGCGGGAAGTCGGCTTGCACACCCACGAGTTCCAGCAGGCTTTGCGGGCAGTTTTGCGGGAAGACCCCGATGTCATCCTGATCGGGGAAATGCGCGATCGCGTTACCATCAATACAGCCTTGCAAGCAGCTCAAACTGGTCACTTAGTATTGGGAACCCTCCACACTCGCAGCGCCATCAACGCTCTTAACCGCTTGTTAAACCTCTACCCGCCCGAGGAACAGCAGGCAATGCGGATTCAAATTTGCGATTCTTTAGTAGCAGTAATTGCCCAACTTTTGCTGCCAACAGTTGACAACCGCCGCGTCGCAGTTCACGATATTTTGGTGAACACGCCAGCCATGCACGATTACTTGATGAAAGGTGATGATGATGAAGCTTTCCGGTTGATGCAAAATGACACCTACGAAGGCATGAAGATTATCAACCAGGATCTTTACAAACTCGTACTTGAAGGTAGAGTGACAATCGAAGAAGCCACAAAAACTTCTCCCGAAGCCAGCGATTTAGACCGCCGCTTGCGGACAGGAGGCTACGAAGTTGGGTCGGCTCGAGACTTTGAAGGTAGCAAAAAAGAAAGGAGCGTTCGCGCCTAGCCTAATAGCAACATACATACAGGGGTAGGCACAGCAAGCCTACCCCACAAATTAATACCATTTAACGCACTTGCCATCTAGGTTGTAGGACTGCTACTTTGAGAGAGTTCAGGGAGCGCTGCGACTAATACCTTCACCATATAGTCATCGCTCATAAAAATCAATACCGGATGCGGGAAACAAGCGTGACTTTAGTCCTTCCTAGGGAAGCGGCTCGGGGGACTTCAGTCAAGAGTGTTCTTTCTTTGCTATTTCTATTAAAATATTGGGCGTTGCTTAATCATGGTATGAAAAAAATAAGTTTAAAATCCAAAACCTTTGTGGATACTGGTTTCTATGACAGACCTATTTAGCCTTTCATACCGTAAATCAGCAACGCCCCCAGTTATCGAAGGCGGCTTCCATCTGTTTGGGGTGGAGACGTTCAATCACCCGCCGAAAGCTATCTGGGCTGGGGATGCCATTGGGGAGTGCTAAGAAGGTGGAGAGCCAAGCTTGTTTGCTACTGCCATAGAGTTCCACCATGGCTTAAGAGCTTTGTCCGCCTGCAATGGTGGAGAGAATCGCCACGATCAGAATATCGGATAAAGGATGCCATTGTCCCCGTTCGACTCGCTCGATCTTCGACGGATTTAAAACAGTCTACTAATCCTTGGCTTAAGGCTGATATTTCTAAGGGAACCGCACGAGGTGTGGGCAGCTCAACAGCGGGCAGCGGGCGCAAATCCTTGAGACATAACGGTAACCAAGAGGTGGGAATACCCTCCAGTGTTACCTTGTGTCAGCCTCGAAGCGAGGAAATCTAACAAACCTTTAGCATTGCACCTTTAACCTCAGTATCTGGCTTATTAATCTGTATCCTGAGCTACTATTTAACGTGCGCTTACCCTGCCTACAGTTAGCTACTATTTCGCTGATTTCTGTGCCTTTTTTTCCGATTCTACAGATTGCAAAGCTTCGTCCAGAATTGCCCGAGCTTCCTCAGCTTTGCCCCTAGCTTCTCGATAGCGGACATTAGCTTGCGCGAAGTTTTTGAGAACCTTAAAACCGTCTTTCAGACGACCTATTTCCTCGGCACTCACAGGCTCATCTGTAAACAAAATATCGATCGCCTCCCGGATTTTTAGGGCTTCTTCCCGCGATTCCATCACCTTCAATTTGAGACTTGCCAAATTGCTCAAAATCTGCACTGCTTCAGTAATTGCGTCCTCACCGTCAGACACAGCAGCATCTTCGATAACTTCAACAAACTGCTTGGGCCCAAATCCTTCTGCGAGCTCTGTAGGTAGCTTACCTTCATCCATCAGCAGCATCAGCTTATCCATTGCTTCTTCGCGGGCTTTCGCTGAATCTTTCCCTTTGACGGTTAAAATAATTTCGGGGCTTTGAGGAAGTGTATAACGAACCATATTTTGACCACAAGTATGCGAAAACAATTGAATGATATTTTATTTTATCTTGATTCGATCGTCTGTTGCAGCTATCCATCGGCTCCCTTACCAGAAAGAATTGGTTGAAAGCCCGCCCGCCGGAGTGGGAGAAATTAAAATCGGACTATTGATTACTTCAATCCTCTTTCTTCTAAGTAGAGGTCGCTCTCAAACTGTCAACTGTCAACTGTCAACTGTCAACTGTTGAACAATCGCTTGTCAAAAGTTGACACACATACACTCAAAAAGGAATCCTCGACCATGAAAGATAAAATTCTTAACTTCCTCAACTTGATTTTAGTCGCTGATGTGTTTTTCGTCTTGGCGATTTTTGCGTGGTTTGCGATCGCCGTTGCAGGGCGATCGACTGGCGTAAATCTCGGTTTCGATTTATGGTACAGTCTTTGGCAGCCCGTATTTAATCCTGCCCTCGGTATTCTCATGGGCGGTGCAATTCTCAGCGGTATCGTTAACCAAGTTTCTAAACGCCTCAATCCCAAGTAAAATTTATGTTGTATTTGAGACGGTGATTTGGGACGCTACGAAAGTTGGCTATCAAGCTTGTAGGGTGCATCAGAGATGAGCTGCTCAATTAGGTCGCTGAAGCTTGAAGATACATAAGTATGTTATTGCCAGTGAAACAAAGTGAAACGTTAGCGGAGCGATCCGAAGGAAAGCAATTACAAAGGTTATTATAGCTTTACATTCTGTTACAGAGTAAGGTTTATTTGTAACTACTTACGTCGAAAATCAGGATTGAACGAATCGGAATCTAAAAATATCAACCGTGTTCTGAGGAACAAAAGTCTGGCTAAATTATGGGAGAACAAAAACGTATCGGCATTCTCACCAGCGGGGGTGACTGTGCAGGCTTAAACGCCGTGATTAGAGCCGTTGTTTACCGCGCGACGGGAACATACAATTGGCAAGTGATGGGCATTCGTCAAGCCACCAAAGGGTTGATGAGTCGCCCTCCTGAAGCTACACCCTTGAATATTGAGAAAGTAGATTCTTGGCTGACTATTGGCGGTACGATGCTAGGCACTACCAATGAGGGCAATCCTTTTGCTTTCCCGATGCCGGATGGAACTTTGCGCGATCGCTCTGATGATATTATTGAAGGCTATCATCAACTAGGTTTGGATGCCTTAATTGGGATTGGTGGCGATGGCAGTCTCGCCATTCTCAGAAAGATTGCTAAAGAAGGCAATTTGAATTTAGTTGCTATTCCTAAAACTATTGATAATGATGTCGGAATTACCGAGCGTTCGATCGGTTTTGATACTGCTGTCAATATTGCCACAGAAGCACTCGATCGCTTACATTTTACAGCGGCCAGTCACAGCCGCGTGATGATTGTTGAAGTCATGGGACGCGATGCCGGACATATTGCGATTAGTGCCGGAATTGCTGGCGGTGCTGATATAATTCTGATTCCCGAAATTCCTTACAAAATTTCCGAAATCTGCGCCAAAGTTCAAGAACGCCAACAACGCGGAAAAAACTACTGTTTAATTATAGTAGCGGAGGCTGTGCGGACAGAAGCAGGCGATTTAGTAATGCACACAAATCGCTTAGGCCAAAGTCGATTAGGTGGCATAGGTCAGTATTTAGCTGATACAATTTCTGATTGTAGCGGTGCAGAAACTCGCGTCACAGTTTTGGGACACATTCAACGCGGAGGAACGCCTTCTCCGCTAGAAAGATTAATTGCTTCGGCTTTTGGTGTCGCAGCAGTTGATTTAGTTGCCGAAAAGAAATTTGACCGCATGGTATCTTGGCAACAGCGGGAAGTTGTGAGTGTTCCGCTGGAAGATGCGATCGCCAAATACAGACCTGTAGACTTCGATGGTACTTTGGTTAAAACGGCCCGCGGTTTGGGAATTTGTCTGGGAGATTAGTCAATTATCTGTCCGATTTCTCAAAGATTAACGAAGTTCAAGAAACCGGGGTTTTTCGCGATAGAAGGTTTTTGGCTAGTATTTAGTTAAAAAACCCGGTTTCTGACACCATATTTTTCATTTTCCCATCAGGAAATCATCTGCGTTTGTCTGTGTTTATCTCCTTGGCATCTGCGGTTACTCTATTAAGTTGATTTTGCACTGGTGAAAAAAGTTTAGGGTGCAATCCGCCCGATCGCCCGATCGGCAGTTTGGATGTCGCAGAGGTACGATGGAATATAGGGAGGGAGACCAAGCCCGGTAAGGTTAAGCTTGGCGATAATACCCACAGGAAGGGAAAAATGACACTTAACTTGCGGCGACCAATTTTGATAGGCGGAATAGGACTTTCAGCAGCGCTGTGGCTGTTGGAAACTCTACAGCATTCGGGTTCAGAAATGGGAGAAACGGCACTCATCGGCTTGACGGCTGCCGGTGCGGGGTATTGGTGGTGGAAACAACAATCTCCCACACTCGAACTCGAACTCCCGCAGCCCCTGGCCAAGCGGGAAGCAGCCGAAAAAGCGATCGCGACTGCCGAAGCAGCAATTAAATTGCTCGCCTCAGAAGCTCAAAACTCGGTAAATCCGGCTCATCTAACCGCAAAGCTCGATCGACTCAAAGCCGAATTAGACAGACAAGATTTGCGGATTACCGTAACTGGTGGCAAATCAGTCGGTAAAACTGCCTTAATTCAAGTTTTAAACTCTCAGTGGGCATCCCAACAGCCACAACAGCAGATTTTGTCAGAAACAGTACCGCTGTTTGCCAATACCACAAATTCCGATGCCAAAATCGGCGGTGATTTAGTGCTGTTTGTCACGGCGGGCGATATCACGGATTCCGAGTTTCAAACATTATCTCAACTAGCGTCCGCAGGTCAGCGCGTGCTGCTAGTTTTGAACAAACTAGACCAATATTTGCCAGCGCAGCAGTCACAAATTTTGCAGCAGTTGCACCAAAGAATGCAAGGAATATTGGGGACAGAAGATATAATTGCGATCGCAGCTTCCCCCAATTCGATTAAAGTGCGGCAGCACCAAGCGGACGGCACTGTTCAAGAACGGATTGAAACTCAAGTCTCTCAACTCGAACCGCTGACAGCAAGATTGACTCAAATCGTAACTGAAGAACGGCAACAGTTGGTCTGGGCGAGTGCAGTGCGCGAGGCTGCAACGGTTAAATTAGAAGCAAAAACCTTATTAAATGGCGTCAGGCGCGATCGGGCAATGCCCATCATCGAACAATATCAGTATATCGCCGCCGCCGCCGTTTTTGCTAACCCGGTTCCAGCCTTAGACTTGCTAGCCACAACCGCCATCAGCACCCAACTGGTAATCGACCTCGGCGCTATCTACAAGCAACAGTTTTCCTTAGACCAAGCTAAGACAGTCGCGGCAACTTTGGCAACCCAAATGTTCAAACTGGGATTGGTAGAAGTGTCTACCCAAACTATTACTGGACTGCTCAAAAGCAATGCCGTTACCTATGCAGCCGGAGGCGCAGTGCAGGGAATTAGTGCAGCCTATTTTACCAGAATAGCTGGACTAAGTTTGATTGAATATTTCCAAAATCAAGAACTGGAAAATGCGGCCAAAGGCATTTTCAGTCTCAATCAGTTGACTAAGACTTTGCAAGCAGTATTTCAGCAAAATCAACAAGTTTCCTTCTTGCAATCTTTCGTCAACCAAATTGCAAGTCGTCTGTCGCCTCAGACATCTGGGGTTTAGTAGGTACGTAGTTGCGCTTTAGCGCTCTTCTCTTATTATGATGAAAGAGCGCCCAAGCGCAACAACGTACCTTGTTTGTGCGAGCTTTGCGCTCTTGTATATGTGAAAGAGCGCTCAAGCGCAACTACATACCTTGTTTGTGCGAGCTTTGCGCTCTTATTATATATGTGAAAGAGCGCCCAAGCGCAACTACGTACCTTGTTTGTGCGAGCTTTGCGCTCTTATTATGTATGTCAAAGAGCGCTAAAGCGCAACTACGTACCTCAGATTTAGCGCTCTTCTCTTATTATGATGAAAGAGCGCTCAAGCGCAACTACGTACCTTGATTTCGTGGGACAGTTGGGTAAGTCATAAAATTTATCAAAAATTGTATTAAAATAAGAAATAGAATGTTATATTTCCACGCTCAATTACATAGCTTAAAAAAGCCGATCGCCAATGGCTGACAATTCCCTTCAAGAAAATCGCCTATCCCTAGCCCGCGCCAGTTTGCGCCAAGCCCTCGCGCGCTACTCCTACCTGCGCCAAGGCAAAAAAAACTCGAACAACACAGAATTAGAAGCCGCGCTGCAAACTCAGTTAGATATTTTAACTTCCACTTCCGAAAAACTCGACCATAATGTCATTCGCATTGCTACTTTCGGGCTAGTAAGTCGCGGCAAATCAGCGGTATTAAACGCGCTGTTAGGTCAAAAAATCCTGCAAACAGGCCCCCTCAACGGCGTGACTCAGTGGCCGCGTTCGGTACGTTGGAGTGTGCCTTTACCCCTCCTTGACAGCGTAGAACCCCCCCAACCCCCCCTTGCTAAGGGGGGGCTTCTGGAACCCCCCCTTGCTAAGGGGGGGCAGCGGGGGGTTCAAGTAGAATTAATTGATACTCCCGGACTTGATGAAGTTGGCGGGGAAGTGCGCGGCGACATGGCGAAACAAGTAACTCGCCAAGCTGACTTAATTCTATTTGTTGTGGCTGGCGATATCACTCGTACTGAATATCAAGCTTTGTGCGAATTACAAACTGCTCAAAAGCCGCTAATTTTAGTTTTTAATAAAATTGACCTGTATCCAGAATTAGACCGAAAAGCTATTTACGAAAGTTTGCAAGCGCTGGGAAATTCCGAACAGCTAGCAGCCGATGCGGTAACAGATAAGGAAGATTTGGACGATTTGGACGATCGCCAAAATAAGATCCCTGCTCCTAAATCTACAGCAAAACCACCCGCTAAAATTGCCAAATCCTTAGAAATAGTCATGGTAGCCGCCGAACCCGCACCGGTACAAGTGCGGGTAGAATGGTCAGATGGAAGTGTCACTCACGAATGGGAGTCCCCGCCTCCCCAAATAGACGAACTCAAGCACACAATTTTGACAATTCTTAACAGAGAAGGGCGATCGCTCCTCGCACTTAATGCTTTAGTAGAAGCTAGAGATGCCGAAACAAATCTTGCCCATCAAGTGCTCAAATTGCGACAAACAGAAGCCGAGGATTTAATCTGGCAATTTGCCAAATATAAAGCTTTGGCGGTAGGCTTAAATCCCGTTGCTTTCCTAGACATAATGGGCGCAACAGTCGCAGATTTAGCCTTAATTCGCTCTTTATCCAGACTTTACTGTTTACCGATGACTGGTTACGAAGCCGGCAAACTTTGGCAAACTATTTTCTCCAGCGCTGGCGGCGTACTTTTGGGAGAATTAGGTAGCAGTTTCCTCTTGGGATTTGGGAAAAGTGCGGCCGCTGTCGCCCCACAAATCGGCTTTTCGACTTTCGCCGGAGTCGCTGTCACTCAAGCTAGTTTAGCAGCCTACGGAACCTACGCTGTCGGTCGCGCCGCCCAAGTTTATTTAGAAAGAGGCTGCACCTGGGGCCCTCTGGGACAGGATACTGTCATTCAAGAGATTCTAGCTACCATCGAGCGCAATACAATTATCGATCGCTTGCAGCAAGAATTCAAAATTGGTAATTAAAAAAAGGCGATCGATATCTAGCAGCTATTGTCAATAATACTACATCCGATTGAGCTATCATCAACTTGGTTCGATCGTTCGGAATGTGAGTCCTAGTCATGAGAGATGCGGACTGAAGTCCTCACTACAAACCTAATGCGGACTGAAGTCCTCACTACAAACTTTTAAGGACTGAAGTCCTCACTACAAACCTAATGCGGATTATATTCTTATCGTCCGGCGATTCTCACACCTTCCCTAAAATGAACAATCGTCGCAATTACCGCAATACAAAAGTAAAATATTCTAATCAGCCAAAAACAAACCCGCATTGACCAAGAAACAATCGTCGGAGCAACACCAGTTAACTGCACAAATCTCGAATTAACCTTTTTTTCAAAGCTGTCGAGGTCTTTCATCTCAGATTGTTTTGTGGGAATCACCGGAAACTGACCGGTATATACATAATAACCGAGAAAACGCTCCACTCCTACCTTTCGCTTCAAAAATGAGTTAGTTAATGTTGCAGTTTCCGTCGGCGATAAGTTATCCGATTCCGCTACTTTGTCCAGCCAAGAATTATATCTGATGGCTGGCGTACTCATGAAAACTATGGGAACTATAGGTATCAACAAAGCCGCACTAATTTGGCGACTGTATTTAGGATGTAGCAGTTTTGTCGCGATGCCAAATCCCATGCCGATAAAAGCAAATACCAATATATTTAACAGTTCAATAATTTCGATGCCCCTCAACAAATCACCGATAATCAGAATTGTATATAATAATTTATCTGCCAGCAGCAGAGCTGCGAACTTGATGAGAATTGACACGCCTACAATAATAGCTGCAATCGCCAGATAACCTATGCCACCTAGGACGTACAAGAAAATTGAACCGACTTGTTTTAATGGCTGCATGGAATTATTCACTCTTGTGAAAGTTTAGGAGTCTGATTGACAAAACAATTTAAAATTTTAGATAAATCTGGCTCTCCACATTTGAGTCTTAAAATTGATTAGTTTGACATTTTGCAGTCAATCTAAAATCTAAAATCTAAAATCACTTGACAAGTTCCTGGGCGGCCGCTTTTGCGACTTGTGCGATCCGTTCCTTCACAACACCCTCTTCGTTAGCGCAGCCCTCGAAGAGGATCGCACTTTGGTCTGGTTCCTGTTCGCGATCGATCCCCAACCATAAAAGATACTCGATATTACCGGCCGGGCCAAGTAAAGGCGACCACGTTAAGCCTCTTTCCTGCCATCCTAAAGCTGTAGCTGCCTTCCACACTTGAAAAATCGCATCGGCTTGAGTTGCCGAGTCTCTGACTACGCCTTTTTTCCCGACGCGATCGCGCCCCACCTCAAATTGCGGCTTTACCAACAATACCGCTTCTCGCGGTGGTGCCAACAATTCCCACAGCGCCGGTAAAACCTTATCCAGCGAAATAAACGACACATCTACTACCGCCAAATCTGCTCGCGGTGAGTCTCCGTAAAGCTCCGTAGCAGTCATGTAGCGCAAATTGGTGCGTTCTTTCAAAATTACCCTCGGATCGTTGCGTAAGCGCCAATCAGCTTGACCGTAGCCAACATCGATCCCGTATACCAGGGCCGCGCCGGCTTGCAGCAAACAGTCGGTAAAACCGCCTGTGGAAATACCCCCATCCAGACAAATTCTGTCCGTGACGGGAATTGCAAAGATTTCTAAAGCTTTGGCTAATTTGTCGCCGCCTCTGGAAACGTAGCGCGATCGCTGTTTAATCAAAATATTGGCTGCAATGTCAACCTCAGTGCCCGGTTTGTCAATTACCTGTTGGTCGATCGAGACTTGGCCAGTCCGAATCAAGGCTTGAGCTTGTTGTCGGGAGGTACATAAATCCAGGTCTACCAATAAAGTGTCTATTCGTTGTTTAGCCAAGGTGTTTAATCTGTACGGATAGGGTTAAGGACAGTATCAGATTAGCACTTACGCAAAAACCCGACTGCGGATTTTTTATAATTATTTGGGTTTTCCGAGGGCGATGCCCTCACATCAGCATTTTTATAGTATTTTGAAGCTCGATGGGCGATCGCTCCCACCCCACATGATGTGACTTAGATCGCTATGAGCCTGTAGTTTTATCACACATCGACATTCGTAGAATCACATAAAAAATGTCGCAAATCAAAGATTATGTAAATACAGGGGAATGCGCTACAAACACAATCAGGGCGATGGACATGAAAAAAACGAACTTTCCGATCAGAAATTCTGACATTTGTCAAGAAAATCCTCTGGCCTTCGTCAGTGGCAACATAATCCACATTCTTTACCCCAACGGCGAAGTAGAAGCAATCAGCACCGACCAAATCAACCGCCACCACACGAAAAATCCCCTCGACAAATGCCTCGTCTGGGGATATGTCGGCGATTTTTAATACCAATTTCCAACAAGAATACAACTTTCAACAGTTGACAGTTGACAGTTGACAGTTGACAGTTGGAGAGCGAACTCTACTAATACCCATTTCCCAACAGAATGCAACTTTCAACTTTCAACAGTTGACAGGTAAGCCAACTCCAAACCCTTATACAGCAAGTCATTCCCAATTCTTTACCGACTCTCGATCGAAAATGATATGGCGTTGCTGAATCAAGGTATGAATGCTCCAGGAATGGGAATATCGTCAAACTTCAAGTAATGTATTAATAATTTAATAGAATGCTTGAGCATTTCCTCACATTTAGAATAACAAAGAGTCTTG